>JAEEUD010000108.1 GCA_016286835.1 Pyramidobacter sp.
TAAAGGCCCGGGGCGCGCAGGAAATAGCCCCAGGCGGGACGGCGCACGCTGCGCGTGAGGCGGATGGCGCCGCACAGCTCGGAATGTGTGTCGAAGGTGGAAAAGACGTAGTTGCGCGTGCCGCCCTCGGGGTTGAATCCCCAGGCGACGGCGATCGCCTCGATCAGCGTGGATTTACCGCTGCCGTTCTCACCCGCGAAGAACGTGACGGGAGCGTGCAGTTCCAGCCGCGTCAGAGACGCGATAGCAGGGATATCGCGCAGATAGCTGCGGGGCGTGACCTGATCCCAGTCAACGCCGATCGCATTCAGATAGAGTTCGTCGTCCATAGCTATTCACTCCTCATGAAATGAGAGCGCCGTTTGTGCCGCAAAGAAGATGGCAAGCGGGTTACAGTTTCAGCACGCTCACGGCGTCCTCTCGGAGCGTTGCGCGCACGGCCAGTGCCGTCTGAAGCACAGCCGCGCCGCGCAGATCGCGCGGATCGTGCCCGGTGAGGCGGGCGATTTTGTGCAGTTTGTACTGGACGGTGTTTTTATGAACAAACAAAGCTTCCGCGGTCTCATGGACAGAGCCTCGTTTGTCGAAGTAAACAGTCAGAAAGTCGCAGATTTTATCCCGCATCGTTTCCCGGCAGCCGCGGAACAGTTCGTCCAGAAAGTTCCGCCGCACCTCGGCAGGAAGTTCGCCGGCCAGGATCTCCAGATCGGCGCCATTGTAGAAATGTACGCGCTTTTCTGACCGGATCGCCGCGCGCAGAGCTTTTTCGGCGCGGGCATACGAGGCGCGGATGCCGTGCAGCGCGCTTCCCGCAGCGTCAATGCCGACGCAGGCGCACAGCCCGGCCGTTTGAGCAGCCGCAGCGATCTGTTCGGCAAGTTCGTTCAGCTTTTCGGTCTCGCAGGGTGCAACGAAGCAGACGCAACGGTAGGGCAATTTGTAATAAAAGCCGCCGTTCTGTGAGCGGATGATTCCGTGCAGCTCGCGTTCCAGCCGTACGAGACGTTCCTGAGCGGCACCTTGCGTTTTGTCTTCATCCGTCAAAGCGACGATGAGGACGGCTCGGGGCTCGCGGATATCGACGCCAAGCTGGAGACCACGTTCGATAAAGGCCTCGTCGCATCGCTCGGACGGAGAAAACAGCCATTCTTCAATAAATTGGCTCCAGACGGCGGCTTTTAACTGTTTCTGGCGTTCCGCCCACGAGTCAAGCAGCAGGATCTCCGTCATCTTCTTGATGATGCGCCCGTACTGCGCCACATCTTCGCGCCGGCCGGTCAGCCCGATCACGCCGACGGTCCTGCCCTCAAACAGGAGCGGCAGGTTCACTCCGGGACGCGCGCCTTCATACTCACCGTCCGTTTCAACGATCAGCTCGTCAAGCCCTTCTTGTAAAATCTTCAGCGCGCCGCCGTGAACGGTCCCGGTGCGTGCGGGATTCGTGCTGGCAATGATGACGCCGCGTTCGTCCATCATGTTCACATCGTGATGGATGACCGAGCTGACTTCCATTACGATGCGCATGGCGCTTGCCTGTGAAATGAGCATTTCCCCATCACTCCAGTATATTGTATCTTATTTTCCATAACAAGATTATACACGTTTTCTTGTTATTCAAAACGTTGAAAAATATTTTCTTAGATTCTATACTCGAAACGATCGGATAAAAGAACTTTAAAAGCTCTTATCCGTTGACGGAGCGCAAACGAGGTGAAGCAATTTTGGGCAAGCACAAAAGATTCGGGATGCCGGTCGCGTTCTGGCTGTTGGCACTCAGCGTCGTTCTTTCGGCACTGTACGGCTTCGGAGCGCCGATCGGGCAACTGATCGAAGGAGAGTTCGGCTATCTCAACATCGTCGTCGTCATCCTTGCAGGCGTGATGTTCCTGCGCGTTTATGAAGCCAGCGGCGCGATCGCGGCGCTGATGAGCCGACTCACGGAAGTGATGGACCGCCGGCCGATGACGTTTCTGTTCATCATCATGGCACTGCTCTACGTGCCCGGCATGTTTACCGGTCTTGGTGTTCCTGCCGTATTGATTGTCGGCGGACTGGCTTTTCCCCTTTTGATAAAGATGGGCTTCAGTCCTGAGCGGGCCGCGGCGTTTATCTCGCTTGGGGCGATGTATGGCAGCGTCACGGGACCGCTGAACATCCCCGTGATGATCATCGCCTGTGCGATCAACATGCCATATGAGGGGTTCGGCCTGGTGCTGCCGGCGATCACTGTCCCGCTTGGGATCGTCACGGCGCTGGCACTTGGCCGGAAGACGGCGAAAGATTTCCAGCCGGCTTCTGCAAAGAGTTCCGCAAAAAGCGTTCCGGTTTTGACACCGACAGTCATTCTGCCTGTGGTCGTGCTTCTGCTGATGGTCGGTCTGCCGCGCCTGCTGCCTCGCTGGGTGCCGGATTTCGGCACGCCTCTGGCGTTTTTCGCGGCAATGCTGACGGTGTTTCTGTGCGGGCATATCAAGGGCATGGGCGCCGTGCTTTTGAGCGCGATCGACAGTCCCGTGCTCGATACGGCGGCGCTGCTGCTCTCGGTAGGTGTTCTCGTACAGATCGCTACGCTTACCGGCCTGAAGGGCGACATCATCACGGCGTGCATGACGCTGCCGCCGGTGGGGATCTATCTCGTGCTGCTGGTCGTGCTTCCCGTGCTCGGCGGCGCGGTCTCAATGCTTGGCGGCGCTGCGCTGTTCGGATTGCCGTTGGTTCTGGCGCTGCTGGGACACAACACGATCGTTGTAACGGCAGGCTGTTCGGTGCTGTGCGCGCTGAGCCAGCTGCTGCCGCCCACGGCTATCGTCGGCAAAGTAGCCTGCGAGGTGCTGGGCGTGGACGATTACCACAGCGTGCTGCGCGTGATGATGCCCTATATCGCCATGACGGCGCTGTTCTCGCTGCTGTTCGTGATCTTCTCGAACGCCATAGCGAGGGCGCTTGTGTAAGGAGGGGGCCGCATGGACATTTTCAGTTGCATCACCTGGGCCTATCGGGGCATATTCGCCCTTACTGCCGCGCTCTTTCTGATCAACATTGCGCGCCATGAGTGCTTCACAAAAAAGCTGCTGGGCGTGATCGTCACGCTGCCGCTGCTGCTGCGGCTGTTCGGCGTGAAGTAGGGGGCGGTCGTGATGGATAAAAAGGTTTTCGGCGGTACGAACGCCGTTAAAACGCTGGTCGCGTTCGCGATCCTCGGCGGGCTGTTTTTCGCGGGACGGAACGTTTTTCTTGAATCGCGGGAACAGTTTCCCATTTATCCCAGTTCGGGGCTGACACGAATTGCTCACTTGAGCGAATACTTTGAAGGCGTGAAGGGCACGGCCGCTGACGGCGAAGTCTACGTGTTCGACAGCGGCAAGCCCGGCGCTTCGGTGTTGATCCTTGGCGGCACGCACAACGACGAGCCGTCGGGCCACGTCGGTGCGGTGACCTTGGTCGAAAACATCAGAGTAAAGCAGGGCCGCGTGTTCATAGCACCGCGGGCCAACGCCAGCGGCCTGACACACACCACGCCGCTGGAGGGATTCCTTGATCGTTACTGGGTCGATACGCCGGGCGGAAAACGCTGGTTCAAATTCGGCTCGCGCTACACCAATCCCGTGTATCAGTGGCCTGATCCCGATATCTTCGTACATCATCAGTCACTGCAGAGCATGGCCGGCGAGGAGTCGCGCAACCTGAACCGCTGCTGGCCGGGGCGTCCTGACGGGACGTACACGGAGAAGCTGGCGTTCGCCTATATGGAGCTGATGCGCAAGGAACACATCGCTATTGCCGCCGATTTTCACGAAGCGCCGCTGGAGTACTTCCTCATCAACGCCATCTGCTACCCGGACAAGTGCAGCAAGGTCGCCATGGGCGCGGAGTTCAATCTGTCGATGGAGGATCTCGACTACACGATGGAGGCTTCGCCGGGCAACCTGCACGGATTCTTCCATCGCGAAGTGGGAGACTATGCCGAAACGATGCCGTTCCTGATGGAGACGCCCAACCCGTCCCAGGGACGCTTCCACGGCAAAATGACGAATGATCTGATCGTTACCGGTCGCGACGGGAACTACATCAAGGCCGGCAAGCTTGGACGCCTGTTCGTCGATATGGATGAGAAGGGTTGGCCGCTGTCCCTGCGGGTCGCACGCCACATCAAGAGCATTGAGGAGATCATCAATTCCTTCAACGAGCTCAATCCCGATCAGGCGGTCGTCGTCGAGGGCATCCCGTCGTACACGGATCTTGTAGATAAAGGTGTGGGAGCTTTTCTCCACGCGCCTGAAAAACTGTAAGGAGGAATTCCTGTGAAAAATCTGAAGATCGTTCTTCTTGCCGCCTTCGTTTCATTGGCGCTGGCCGCATGTGCATGGGCGGATGTCACCTTTGAGCAGCCCGCGCTTGTCACCACTGCCGGACAGAGTATCGAAGCCGCAACAGTCGATTTCCACTTCCAGAAAGCAAAAGTGAAGTCGATCCTTGAGAACCTCGCCAGACCCGACAAGCTGGAAGGCGTCAAGACTCTTGTGATCGTTCCCGGCCACAGCCTCAAAGGTCTTGGCAGTGCCGGTATCGACGAAACAGCCGAGCTGGAGCGCGTGAAAAAGCTCGTTGCCGCTGCCGTGGAGAAGAACATCCCGATCGTCTGCGTGCACATCGGCGGTAAGGCAAGAAGAGGCGTCAACTCGCAGCCTTTCATCGAAGCGGCTCTTGAGCACGCTGCCTGCTGCATCGTCTACGAGGCCGGCAACGAAGACGGCTATTTTACCGATTATTGCAGCGCTCACAACATTCCGCTCATCACGATGGCGAAATCCGCCTTTTTGGCGAAAAATCTGGTCACTTTGTTCCCGAACCAATAAATCCAAAGGAGGCCTGCCTATCGCATAACGATCGCGCAGAAGGCGGGAACGCCTGACAGCGACGCTCCCAAAGTGAAGAACACGTTGGTTTGTTTTTTCAGTTTGAAAGGAGTAATACGTTATGTTCAGCATGAAGAAATTCGGAGTCGCCGTCGCCATCCTTTCGCTTGTTGCGAACGCTGCGGCCGCGTGCGACATGGTCGTCGTCACCCCCAAAGGCAGCGCTGATGGCAGCATGATCTGGGCCAAGAACAGCAACCGCAACAACGAAGAGTGCATGACCTTCAAGTTCCACCAGGGCGGCAAGCATGAGCCCGGCGAGACCGTCAAAGTCAGTCATACCACGATCCCTCAGGCTCCCGTCACCTACTCCGTGATCGGCGCCGAGCCCTATTGGGGCTGGGGCGGCGAGATCGAGATGAACGAGAAGGGTGTCTGCTGCGGCAACGAACTGATCCTTACCAAGGACCCCGTCCATCACGAAGAAGAAGGCATGAATGGCCACGACCTCAACCGTCTCGCCGTTGAGCGCGGCGCTACGGCTTACGAGGCTATGCACGTCATCATCGACATGATCGAGAAGTACGGCCAGGGCGGCAACGCCAACCCTCCCAGCTCTTCCGACCTGTACGTGTACTGGAACTCGTTCCTGATCGTCGATCCTAACGAAGCTTGGGTGCTTGAGACCTCCGACCGCCGCTGGATCGCCCGTAAAGTCGACATCAACGAAGGCGTCTTTGCCCTCACCAACATGTGCTCGATCGGTTCTGTTTACGACGAGTGCAGCGACGACCTGATCCAGCACGCCATCGAGAAGGGCTGGTTCGCGGAAGGCGACGAGTTCAACTTCTTCAAGGTCTACAGCCAGATCAATCCTCGTCCCAACTTTGAGACGAAGGGCCGCCGCGCCTATGACATGCTTGCCAAAAAGATGGGCAAGATCGTTCCGCAGGACGTCATGGAAGTCATGAGAGACAACAAGCTTGCCGGTTCGTTCCTTGAGTCCCGCTTCGGCATGGCCAAGGTCACCCGTGCTCTGTCCGAGCACATGATCGGCAACAGCATCGCCGGCAGCGCCGTGTTCCACCTCCGTCACGACGAAAGCATCCCCGAGCCCATGCGCAATGTGATCTGGGCCGCTATGGCCTCGCCTGACTGCGGCACGTACCGTCCGTTCTACTTCTGCGCCAAGGTCCCCGAAGAGCTCGCGATCGGCGAGAACACCTATGATATCAAATCGCCTTGGTGGTGCTTCGACATGCTCGACCGCATGGCCCGTGCCAACGAAGACTGCTACTTCGACGTGCTCAGGGCTATCTGGACGCCGTTCGAGACTCGCATGTTCAACGAGAACAAGATGATGGAGAAGAAGGCTGCCAAACTGTTCAAGGACGGCAAGGATGAAGAGGCTAAAAAGCTTGTCAGCGACTTCGTGCAGCTGTACTGCGACAAGAGCTGGAACGTTGCCAAGGGACTTCAGGGCGTGTTCAAGGAACTCAACAAGGTCGTGCCCGGTCCTAAGGTCAATCTGATCGATCCTGACGGTGTCAGCAACAAGAACGCCAAGGTCGTGCTGTTCCAGTAAGCTATCGAGCACTGAACTATCAGCTCTCAGTAAAAAAAAGGCCGCTCCCAAACCGGAGCGGCTCTTTTTTGTATTTCGTGCTAAAATTATACATAAATATTAGTGCTCCATGCCATAGCTATTTTTTCAAAATATAATTACAATTAATATATAATGGGTTTTTTATGACCGATCGTTTCGTATCGGATCCGAAATGTACGACTTACACAGGAGGACTTGTCATGCTGAACAAAGAGCGTCTGAAGAACGTCTTTTACGACATGGTGAAGATCTACAGCCCGTCGAAGGGCG
>JAEEUD010000109.1 GCA_016286835.1 Pyramidobacter sp.
CGCAGCGAGGATACCGAGCGCAAAACCGAGCACTCCTGACAATATCCACGCCGCAGCCATCAGCAGCAGCGACGCCTTAAAACGTTCTTTCAACACGCTCGTCACGGGGATGTGATACGTGATGGACTGTCCCAGATCGCCGCGCAGGGCGCCTTTTGCCCACTTCATGTAGCGTTCCGCCGCCGGCCGGTTCAGATCCCACTGTTCCTCGATATGGGCACGCTGAGCATCGGAGACGTTGACCTCGCCGAGAAAGGCATCGACAGCGTTCATCGGCGAAGCGGTGATCAGCCAGAAGCTGAGCGCCGTCGCCGAAACGACGAGCAGCAGGAGACGCCCGAGCGAGCCGGAAAAATATTTTAAAAGCCCTCTGTTCACAGGTGTTTCTCACCCTTTCGGTATTTCAGAAAAGGCCCCGCTCATTCGCTGAACGGGGCCTGATAATATGACGCAGTATTGACTAGTCGGCCCAGGACCAGAGGTTCAGGTTCTCCATGATGGACAGGCCCTGATTCTTGACGGGGACCTTGCCCAGCGGCGGGATGACCAGATGCTCGTTCACCAGATAGCAGTTCTGCGGACGAGAGATGTAGAGGAACGGCACACTCTCGGAGGCCAAGGTCTCCGCCTCCTGCCACATCTTCTCCAAGGCAGCGCGGTCAGTCGAGGCGAGCGCCTTGTCGATCAGCTCGTCAACTTTCGGATTGCTGAACGAAGGCGGATTGCCGATCACACCCTTGTTGATCTGCGACGAATGATAGTAGAGATAGAAGTCCGAAGGGCTGGGAGCACCGACAATCCAGCAGGTGGGCGTGGCGCGCGCCTTGCGGCACTCGGCCCAGGGGGCGGACTTGGCATTGATCTTGATGCCGAGAGCCTTGACGTTGTCGGCCAGGGCGACGACCGTGTTGTAGCGGGCCATGTCGTTCGAACGGCCGGTCACGGTGAATTCGGCACGAACGCCATCTTTCACGCGCACGCCGTCGGAGCCGACTTTCCAGCCGGCCTCGTCAAGCAGTTTTTTCGCCTCTTCGACGCGGTTGTCCTCAAAAGCGATGCGAGCCGTCCAGGGCAGCGTGTCGCCGCCGATGGAATACGCAGGCTTGCCCATGCCGTTGAGGGCGCGCTCGACCAGCTCGGCGCGGTTGATGCCGATGTTCAGCGCCTTGCGCACAGCCGGGTCGCAGGTGACGTTGTTGCCCACCTTCGAGCCGTCGGCAAGCGTCGCCTCGGGGATCACGGGCAGGTTGACGGCCAGCGCGCCGAGCACGTCGAGCGCCATCAGCTTCATGCCCTTGACAGGCGTATGCGCGTACTCCGACTCGACATAGACGAAATCGAGCTGTCCCGACTGCGCGGCCGCGAGCGCGGCGTCCTCATCGACCTTCAGGATCGTGACGCGCTTGAAAGGCGACTTGGGGCCGTAATAATGCTCGTTGGGAGCGAGGATCAGCTGCTGCCCCTTCTGGAAATCGACGATCTTCCACGCGCCGGAGCACAGCGGATTGTCGCCGTAGCCTTCCTTATACGCATGGGCCGGCACGATGCCGACAAAGCTGACGATATAGGGGAACAGCGACCAGGGCTTGCTCAGCTTGAACTCGACGGTGTAGTCGTCGAGCGCCTTCACGCTCTCCATCGCCGAGAGGTCGGCGGCCGAAGCCTTCGATTTGGCTGTCTCGAACGTGAAGACGACGTCCTTTGCCGTCAGCGGCGCACCGTCGGCGAACTTGGCGTCCTTGCGGATCTCATAGGTATAGACCGCACCGCCCTCGCCGACCTTCTCCGAAGTGGCCAGGTCAAGCTCCAGCTTGTTGTCCGCGCCGACTTTGACCAGATGGCAGTGGAAGATGTCCGGTCCCCACACGCCGTGGCCAGTCGTCGGGTCGAACTTGCCCGCCACCATGTTGACGCCGGTCGAGATGACGATCTCGTCCTTCGCCGCCGCGCAGCCGCACAGCGCGGAACAGGCCAGCAAAACTGCCAAAAACTTTTTCATTTCAATCCTCTCCTCCATTGCTGTCGCGAAATATCTTCCGCTCACGCAGAAGAATGAAACCCTTTGTCGTACGCACAGCCGGCAGGAGTATCGCGCGGAAAGAAAAAGCGCCGGCTTTCCGTTTGTCGGAAAACCGGCGCATCCGTTTTCATGCGCGAGTGAACGCAGCGTTCGTGGCAAAACGTGCGTGCATGCGAAAATGTGTAAGTCTCCTGACTTGCGCTCTGAAAAAGGCTCGCCTTTTTCGCGTCCATGCCTGCCTTCCCACGGTAAACCGCAGTGACGGACTTTCGTCCCGACGTTCTCTCAATAAAGAACGCTTCGGCATGGCCTTGCGCTTACAGTGCCGGCCGCGCGGGGATTCTCACCCCATTCCATCTACACCGTCTTCATGGTACTGCACGAAAAACGGTGACACATTTCGTTTGTTTGTGGTTATTGTAGCGTAATTTCCCGTCAAAATCAACAGAAACTATGGAGCAGTCGTCCGTTCAGCGATTGAGCAGATAGTTTTGCAGGTCCTCGCCTTTCAGCCCCGCGCCGATGCCGACGGCCAGCTTGATCCTCGCCTGCACGGGAGTAAGAGGACCGCCGTTCATCACGCCGATCTCCGCGAGTTTGGCGAACGAGCCCTCGAACACCTGTCCGTCGAGCACGCAACCGCGAGAGCAGCGGGAGACGGCGACAACAGGAACGTCGTCGCGGACGAGCGACTTGATGAACGCCATCCAGGCAGGATAGACGTTGCCTCCGCCGAATCCAGCGATTACGAGGCCGTCTATGCTTTTTTCGCTTTCAGCCAGCATCTGTAAAAGGCGTTCCCCGCCGCCAAGCGTGGCATAAAGCAGCTCAACGTTGCGCGCGGGCGTGAACGGCGTGTCGAAAACGCGGCTGCGCCTCGCCGTCTGCCAGAGGATGACATGTTCGCCGAAAACGTTGCCGACTGCGCCGCGGAACGTTCCGTCATAGCCGCAGCGGCCGTAATTCGCCACTTCCACGGCATCACAGGCGGCGAAAAGCTGTCCGCCGGAGCAGATGAGTACGCCCTGCCCCCACGTTTCGCGAGCCGCTGCCGCGGTCAAAGCCTCGCGAAGCACAAGCGCCGGTTCACCGCCGTGTTCGTCGGGGGGCGTCAGCGTGGCGGCAAAAATCAGCGGCTGCGGATAGATCCAGAGCAGGTCAGCCAGATAGGCCATCTCTTCGATCGCGTCGGCTCCGCAGGCGACAACGACGGCAGACGCGCCGCCGGTGACCTGTTTGCTGAGCAGATCGACCAGATCGGCAGCCATGCGCATGGAATAATGGCTGCTGGGCTGGTGGCTCCAGTCGACGATCTTGACTTTTTCCGATAATTCTTCGGGAAGCCAGGAGTGGATGCGCGCCTCGTCAAGCTCTTTCTGTACGGACGTCATCGTGCCGGACGCACGCATCGTCAGCTCGCCGCCGGCGATGACGAGCGTGATGTCGGGGGCGGCCATGCTAATACCCCAACGGCTCGCCGACAAGGATCACATATGACTTTTTACCGGATGGCATCGTCGGCGCCTGTTCGGTGATGAGCACGGCGCGGCACAGGCTGGCCGGGCTGACGCAGCCGTTTTTCGCGTGGCAGCCCGTGACGGCGCAGGGCGTTTTACATCCCAGACGCAGTGCGTTGGGCGGCGTGGCGCACTCGCGCACGCGCGCGATCGCGCTTTCGATGTCGGGGCAGACTTTGTTCATGCTGACGACAAAGATGCGGTCGCCGCGGCTCCAGCACATGGCGGCGACGCGGTTGCCCGAACCGTCGATATTGACGAGCACGCCTTCTTTTGTGATGGCGTTGGAACTGACGAGCAGCGCGTCGCAGTTCATCTCCTCGAAGCGCGCCTCGTCGCGCTGCTGCGGCGTGAACGAAGGATCCCAGTGATGGACGACGCGATTGCCGCGGGCGACAAGCGCATCGACCGCCCCCAGCTCGCGGATCGTCACCGTGCCGGGGATGCCCACGCTTGCGCCCTCAGGGATCAGCTCAAGGACTTTGGCAAGCGCTTCTTCTGCCGTTTCGCAGTAAAACGGAACATGGCCGCGCCGGGCCAGTTCCTTGCTCATCGTCTCGGCAAGATTCCGATAGTTGTTCAATACGGCCTTGCTCATCGGAGTTTCTTTTTTCATGGAGACCTCCATCGTTGGATCCGTGCCGTCTTCGGATGTTCGCCCCGGACAGGAAACACGGACAGATTAAGAAGATAATATACAAATAATTTTACAATTTTTATTCTACCACGACTTTCCGGAAAAAACAAATCACCCCGTCAAGCGAAAATACTTGACACCCTCGCAAACGTCGTCTATAATGCCAAAGTCGCAAAAAAGGAGTGACCCGTCATGAGCGAACAGGAAGTTCTCGAGCGCCGAATCCGCGTCTCACGCCTGTACGATCTCTACGGTCCGCTCCTCACGGAACGACAGCGCCGCGTATACGAACTGCGCGAACTCGACGACCTGTCGCTGTCCGAGATCTCTGACGAGCTCTCGATCAGCCGCCAGGGCGTGTCCGACCAGCTCAGCCGCGTGCGCGAACGCCTTGAGGAGATCGAAAGCCTGCTTGGTATGCTGAGACGCTTTGACTTCATCGAAAAAGAAGCGGAGCGCATCGCGCAGGGCGAAAATCCACAGGTGCACGCATCCCGTATCGCCGAAGCGTGCCGCGGAAGGACGATGAACGATGTTTGACGCACTGAAGGAACGGCTTGAAGGCATTTTCAACAACCTGCGCGGCCGCGGCAAGCTCACCGAAGATGACGTGCAGCTGGCCCTGCGCGAGATCCGCAGAGCGCTGCTGGAAGCCGACGTCAACTACAAAGTCGTCAAAGACCTCGTCGAGAAGATCAAGGCGCGCGCCATCGGCGACGCGGTGCTGAATTCGATCACGCCCGCACAGCAGGTCAGCGCCATCGTCTACGAAGAGATCGCCCGCGTCATGGGCGAAGGTTCGCGCGGCATCACCATCGCCCCGCAGCCGCCCACACTCGTGATGATGGTCGGCCTTCAGGGCGGCGGTAAGACCACCAGTGCCGCAAAACTGGCGAAAAAGCTGAGTAAAGCCCATAAGCCGATGCTCGTCGCCTGCGACCTTCGCCGTCCCGCTGCCGTACAACAGCTGCAAGTGCTTGCCGGACAGGCCGGCGTAGCCTTCTTCGGTCCCGAAAAGGGCGAGACCGACATCGTCGCGCTCTCGCGCCGCGCACTCGACTACGCCGCTTCGCATCTGATCGATGTGCTCATCTTCGATACGGCCGGACGCCTTGCCATCGACGAAGAGATGATGGCCGAGCTCGACCGCATGAAAGCCGCGCTCAATCCCCATGAGATCTTGCTCGTGGTCGACGCGATGAGCGGACAGGAAGCGCTCAACGTGGCCGAGGCGTTCAATTCACGCCTCTCCGTCACCGGCGTCGTTCTCAGCAAGCTCGACGGAGACGCCCGCGGCGGCGCCGCGCTGGCCGTTCTGGCAGCCACCGGCGTGCCGGTCAAGTTCGCCGGCGTCGGCGAAGGACTTGACGCGATCGAGCAGTTCGATCCGCGCCGCATGGCCGAACGCATCATGGGCATGGGCGACATGGCCGGCCTGGTCGAGAAGATCCGTGAGGCGACGACAGAAGCCGACGTGAAGCAAATGGCCGAGAGCATCAAGAAGGCGCGCTTCACGATGGACGACATGCTTTCGCAGTTTGAGCAGATCCAGAAGATGGGACCGCTGGAAAAGGTCATGGAGATGCTGCCGGGTGAAATTTCCAGCAAGGTCAAGGATCTTCCGCCCGAAGCGCTTGACGCCCGGCGCCTGCTTCACATGAAAGCGATCATCCAGTCGATGACAAAAGCCGAACGGCGTGATCCCGCGATCATCAAGGGCAGCCGCCGCCGGCGCATCGCGCTGGGATCCGGCACCAGCGTGCAGATGGTGAATCAACTCATCAAGCAGCACGCGCAGATGGCCGAGCTGATGAAGCGCATGGGGAAACTGGGCAAAAAACGAGGCCTGATGTCCGGGCTCGGCTCGATGTTCCACCGCTAACCTATCGGAAAATCCCGTGATACGGATTTTTATAAACGACAATAAGTTTTCAGGAGGTGTTTGTTCATGGCAGTTAGAATTCGTCTTTCCCGCTACGGCCGCAAGAAGGCTCCCTTCTATCGTCTCGTCGTGGCCGACTCCCACAGCCCGCGCGACGGTCGTTTCATCGAGGAGATCGGCACCTACGATCCCATGCAGGATCCCGCCGAGATCAAGGTCAATGAGGAAGAGGCCGTGAAGTGGCTCCGCAACGGTGCCCTTCCGTCCGACACCGCCCGTGCCCTTCTCAAGAAGGCCGGCGTGTGGGCCAAGTTTGAAGAGAAGGCCGAGTAGTTCGCATGGATTACCTGGCTCTCGTCAAAACCATCGCGCTTTCGCTCGTCACCAAGCCGGAAGCCGTCGAAGTGACCTCGAGCACTGAAGAAGGCGTTCAGCGCCTGCTGCTCCACGTCGCCGACGAAGACACCGGCCGCGTCATCGGCCGCAAGGGCGCTACGATCAACGCTATCCGCCAGATCGTCCGCGTCTCGTCCGCCAAGGCGGGCGACAGCGTCGAAGTCGACGTCGCCGAAAACGCCGCGGAGTAACGTCCGCGCCATGCCCGCAGAC
>JAEEUD010000110.1 GCA_016286835.1 Pyramidobacter sp.
AAGAAACCGCGTAGCAAATATCACTGGGACGAGACGATCGACGTGCCGTATGAACAGCAGCTTCCCGAATGGCGTCGACAAACTGACGTTCCGTCGGAATCGGACGAAGACGGCACGGCGGCGCGTGAAAAGCCCGATCTGGCCAAGCTGCTGGGCGTCTCACGCGTGCGCAGGACGTACGATCCCAAACGAAAGCGAGGCATCCACCGCGCATGAAACAGAGCCGAACCGACGAATATTACATGCACATGGCGCTCGACCTGAGCCGGCGCGGCATGGGGCGCACGACGCCGAATCCGATGGTCGGCTGCGTGCTCGTCAAAGACGGCAAGGTCGTTGGGCGCGGCTGGCACGACCATCTCGGCGGACTTCACGCCGAGGCGGCCGCGCTTGCCGACGCCGGGGAAAAGGCACACGGTGCGACCGCTTACGTGACGCTGGAGCCTTGCAGCCATCAGGGGCGTCAGCCCCCGTGCGCGCCCGCACTCGTCCGTGCCGGGATCGCGAGATGCGTGTGCGCGATCGGCGATCCCAATCCGAAAGTCAGCGGCCGCGGATTGAAGATCCTTCGTGATGCAGGCATAGAAACGACCTGCGGCATTTTAGCCGACGAAGCGGCCTGGCACAACCGCGGCTTTCTCTCATTGCAAACACGCGGCCGTCCCTGGGTGACGCTGAAAGCGGCCGTATCGGCCGACGGCTCGATGTGTCTGGCCAACGGCGAAAGCCGCTGGGTGACGGGAGAGGCCGCGCGCACGGCCGGTCAGCTGCTGCGCAGCGAAAACGACGCGATCCTCACCGGAAGCGGCACGCTGGAGCATGACGATCCCGCCCTGACCGTGCGCGACGTTGACGGCGTGTCCCCGCGGCCGGTGATCCTCTGCAGCGATCTGCACTGCTTGGACGGCCATTACAAAGCGCTGAACGAGCGGACGATCGTCATCGGCGGCGAGGGCGCGTCTGTACCGCAAGAGTGGAGCGGACGCGTTCATCCCGTGCCCGTCGTGCCCGAAGGCGTGCTCGACCTCGGCGCTGTTTTGACAAAACTGGGCGAACTGGGGATCGCGCGGCTTATGGTGGAGGCCGGCCCGCGTCTGAGCTCGGCTTTCATCGCCGGCGGATGGGTCGACGAATACCATCTGTTTTCCGCTCCGAAGTTCATGGGGGAGGGCGGCAAGATCACGACATCGCTGCGACTTGACCGCATGTACGAAGCCGTGCCGTTTACGCGGCTTGCATACCGGCCTGTCGGCGGCGATCTGTGGATCGAAGGAGGAAATCCATGTTCACTGGACTGGTTGAAGCGACTGGCACGATAGCGCACGTTGCGCGCGCGGGGGATGTGACCGTATTTCGCGTTTCCTGCCCGTTCGGCGGCGAGCTGAAAACCGGCGAATCCGTCTGCGTCAGCGGCGTCTGCACCACCGTGACGGATTTCGGCCCGGGCTGGTTTTCCGTGCAGCTCACCGAGGAAACCATGCGCGCGTCACGCTTTTCTCTCGTCACGACGGGCGACCGCGTCAATCTGGAACGCGCGCTGCCCGTGACGGGACGGCTTGACGGTCACATCGTCGCCGGGCACGTTGACGGCACGGCGATCGTGATGACGCTGAAAAAAGGCCCGTCCGCGGCTGAACTGTGGCTCGATCTGCCAAAGGAGCTGACACGCTACGTCGTGCACAAGGGTTCGATCTGCGTGGACGGCGTCAGCCTCACCGTTGCCTCGGTGAACGGCAGTTCCTTTTCCGTCGCCGTCATTCCTGAAACTCTGGCGCGCACCACGCTCGGCGGCCTGAGGGCGGGGATGCGCGTCAACATCGAAACCGACATGATCGCCCGCTACGTGGAAAAAATGCTCGGCCTGGCCCCGGAAATCCCTTCCGCTTCGTTGTCCGGCGAACTGACGATGGAACGCCTGACGCAGATGGGCTGGTGAATTTTCGCCCGAAAACGCGCGTTTGGGCTTGTGTTTAAAGCGAATTTGATGTAAAGTCAGCAGCAGATTTTTCGTACTAAGTTTTCAGGAGGAACGTCCATGAAAGTCGTCCAGGGAAATTTTGTCGCGCAGGGCGCGCATTACGCGATCGTCGCCTCGCGCTTCAACGAGCTGATCACCGGCAAGCTTGTCGAAGGCGCGAAAGACGCGCTGGTCCGCCACGGCGTGAAGATGAACGAATTTGACGTGTACTGGGTCCCCGGCGCGTGGGAGCTGCCGCTCACCGTCAAGGAACTGTGCCTGACGGGCCGCTACGACGCCGTGATCGCCGTCGGTGCGGTCATTCGCGGCGACACCCCGCACTTTGAGTACGTCTCTGCCGAGATGTCGAAGGGGCTGGCCGCGACAGGAATGGAACAGCGCGTTCCCGTGGCTTTCGGCGTGCTCACCACCGAAAATCTCGAGCAGGGGCTGCTCCGTTCCGGCAGCAAGGCCGGCAACAAAGGCGCCGAAGCCGCGCTCGCCGCTGTGGAGATGGTCTCGCTGCTGCGTCAGATCCGCGAGAACAAAGATCAGTAAACAATCCAGTTTTAAGGAGAATCAGCCATGTTAGATATCCGTGTTATCCGTGAAGAGACAGAAGCCGTCAAAGCCTATCTGAAAGCCCGCAACAGCGACTTTGACGTGGATAAGGTGCTTGCGCTCGACGCCGAAAAGAAAAAACTCCTCGCCGCCGTTGAGGAGCTGAAAGCCAAGCGCAACGCCGGCTCCAAGGAAGTCGGCAAGATCCGAGCTGCCGGCGGCGACGCCAGCGCCATTCAGGAAGAGATGAAGAAGATCGGCGAGCAGGTCAAGGCTGACGACGCCCGTGTTGCCGAGATCGACACCGAGCTGACGTCGCTGCTCCAGCAGATCCCTAACCGTCCCCACGACTCCGTGCCGATCGGCAAGGACGAGACGGAAAACGTCGAAGTGCGCCGCTGGGGCACGCCGAAAACGTTCGATTTCGAGCCGAAGCCTCACTGGGACCTCGCCGAAGCCTGCGGACTCCTTGACTTCGAGCGCGGCCCGCGCATGGCGCAGAGCCGTTTCACCGTCTTCAAGGGACTCGGTGCGCGCCTTGAACGCGCGATCATGAACTACATGCTCGACATGCACACCAGCAAGCACGGCTACACCGAGTTCAACGTCCCTGTCATGGTCAATTCCGAAACGATGCTCGGCACCGGCCAGCTGCCCAAGTTCGCCGAAGACTTGTACAAAGTCGACCGCGACGACCTCTGGCTGATCCCCACCGCCGAGGTGCCGCTGACGAATTTGCACCACGGCGAAATGCTTTCCGAGAGCGATCTGCCCAAGTATTACACGGCTTATACGCCCTGCTTCCGCCGCGAGTCGGGCAGCTACGGCCGCGACGTGCGTGGCATCATGCGCCTGCACCAGTTCGACAAGGTCGAGATGGTGAAGATCTGCACGCCCGAGACCAGCTGGGACGAACTTGAGAAGCTCACCGACAACGCCGAAGACGTGCTCAAGGGACTCGGTCTGCCGTACCGCGTCATCGTGCTCTGCACCGGCGACATGGGCTTCGGTTCCGCCAAGACCTACGACGTGGAAGTCTGGCTGCCCAGCCAGAACTGCTACCGCGAGATCAGCTCGTGCAGCAACTGCGTCGATTTCCAGGCCCGCCGCATGAACACGCGCTACCGCCCCGCCGACGGCGGCAAGCCGAAGTTCGTGCACACGCTCAACGGCTCCGGCCTGGCCATTGGCCGCACGCTCATCGCCGTGCTCGAAAACGGCCAGAACGCCGACGGCTCCATCGACCTGCCCGATGCGCTCGTGCCCTACATGGGCGGCGTCAAACGCATCGAACCGCTGGCGAAGTAAAATCCATAATACGACAATAACAACGGCCAATTATCAAACTGGATGCAACAGACTCAGAGTAAAAGCAAGAGCCTTGCAATAAGTTTGAAGCAGAGACAAAGCAACCATAACGCCCCCTTTGAAAAGTTGACGTATAGGATTCACTCCAGTTGTAAATACGTTTGTTTGCAGTTATTTTTCAGTCTTGCATTTACTCAGCTGCCGTCAAAAAGGTACAACAAAGCTGCCCTGATGTAAAAGCTCTTTTTTACACCAGAGTTAATGCAACAGTCAGCAAAAGTAATTGTCTATCGAATATCGAGCTTATTTTTTAAGCAGCTTAGGATTCATAATGATCTTTGTGTCAGGAATGATCTCCTGTCTGAGAAAATGCAAGACTTCTTCGCCGTACAGCGAGACGAACATCTGAGCTGGAGAACGTCCGTTCAACGAAGCACGGGAATATGAGTTGAGATGGGACATTACCAAATCGACCTCTTTTTGCGTAAGACGGTCGAATGAAGAGCCTTTAGGCAGGATCCGTCTGAGTAGCGTGTGATTGTTCTCAACCTTTCCCTTTTCGTACGGCGCGGACGGCTCACAGTAGAAAATTCGAGTTCGCGGCGTCCCGTCGCCTCTAGTCTCGATAGCAAGCGGATTCGAAAACTCAGAACCGTTGTCGGTCAGCAGGACAGAGAACATCGCTTTGAAACGTTTGCCCCCAAGAGTTTCTTCGAGCCAGTTGAAACACTCAGTTACAGACGCGGCAGTGTTGCGTTCGCGCAGGAAAGCAAGCATAAAATTGCAGTTCGTTAACAGCATTGTCAGGAGCACCTTGCCGCCCTTAGCGCCAAGGACAGAGTCAATTTGCACGACAGGGACATCCGGATGCTCCGAGATGAAGTGCAGGTAATCGCCATAGGAACGCCCAGACAAACAATTACGATCGATCTTCAACTCCTTTTTCTCTCCTTTTCTAGGCTTCAACCTGCACTTGAGAGGCATATCAATATTCCGCGCGCTGAGGACGCCGGCATCGACAAGACGTCGCACAGTCGCTTCGGAACACATGAGAAAATCCTTCTGAGTACGAACGATCGCTCCCACAGATTGTCCCTGCCTGATCAAAGGCGAAACAAGCTCGTCAATCGCTAGGAGCTCTTCCCCGGAAAGATTGAACCCCTGCCGCGCAACGTGCAGAAGATCTTCGTATTCATCCTGAGCGTCAAGAGCTTTATAGAGCGATTTTTCCAGTGTACAAAAACGCCGCTGCTTGCAACCGTTGCAGACATGAGGCGAAGAATCAAGCAACGTACAGCGCTCCTCCTCAAAATCAGGACAGACGGAACAGCACAATTTGCACAGAGAACACTTCCTGCTGCAAGCCGGGTTCAAATCACACAGGTTGCGGTGATCGCATTTTTTTCGATGCAGGCAACTGTTGAATGGCCGGCCAAAAGCGCCCGACTGGACCCTGGCCGTATGCTTTCTGATCTCTCGCAGGACAGTGCTTGTAGACTTGCCGAGCGAACGTGCGATTTGCCCGAGAGAACGCCGTTCTTCCAGGCCGAGTTCGATTTGTTTCCGTTCCGAAAGCGTCAAGTGAGTTTTCCCTTTGATCATGAAGACCACACTCCTTATGTATGGTGGATTTCATGATAAGGACAAGCTCATTTTGCTTTCAGAGAAAATGCAAGTCTGCATCAGTCAAATTAAATGCAATGACTGTGCCGTCGGGGTGATGCATTTACTTTGGTGGTTGGCCTAATTACTTTTGGCTAGGAGTTTTTAGAGGTGCCCATAGACATACGGATTTCTATATGGTATCATACAAAAAATCTATGTTTAGAACTCGAAGCGTGTTTATAGTTTCATAATTATTGAGGGTTTCAATGTATTTTTCTCTGAGAGAAACGAGAACTGCGCAAAAGACTGTACCCGCGCAGATTCGAACAAGGAGGGGCAGAGATGAACAGGATCTACAAGGTGATTTTCAGCGAAGTGCGCCACGGCTGGGTCGTCGTCTCCGAACTGGTGACGGGACACAGCAAGTCGCCCGGAAAGCGAGCGCGCCGAGCGGCACTTGTATCGCTGACTGCGGCCGCAGTGCTGATGGGGGGCGCGCACAGAGCTTTCGCAGACGATGAGCCCTACGTCAAGGTCAATAGTGAGACGGAGCAAGCGTATCACTATGTGTACCAGAACGAACATGTCGAAAGCAACAAAAACGGCGAAGGCGCCATCGGCGCGGCATCGGTTGCCATTGGACAGCACGCTCAAGCTGGAAGCACCAACTCGATTGCCCATGGCAGTTCGTTGAGTGACGGCGACGGTAACGTTGTGAACGGCGTGCTCTCGATCACCGAAGTCGTCTACGGCGAAGACGGCAAGCCGATCAATGACGAAACAGGAGAGACTGCCTGGGCCTGGACCGAAGATCCTGAAACGGGAGAGCAAAAGCACGTCCTCATAAATGCAGAAGGCGACGAAAACGACCCTGATAACTGGGCTCTTATCGACTCCAGTCTGTGGCGCTACGAAACGAAAGATCAGGTCAACGAGGACAAGGTTTTCTTCACCAAAGCCACAGACCAGAACAGCATTGCGATGGGCAACGTGGCGCAGTCCACCGCCATCAACGCCATCGCGATCGGCAACCCTGTTACCAACGCTGATGGTTCAGTCGTTATGGAGGTCGATCCCTCACCGCGCATCGTTGGCGCTGATGGTGAG
>JAEEUD010000111.1 GCA_016286835.1 Pyramidobacter sp.
GCGCAAGGCCGTCGTCGAACTGGCACGCAGGTACGGATTCTTCATCGTCGAGGATGACCCGTATCACGAGCTGTATTTCGACGCTGCGCCGCCCGCGTCGTATTATTCGCTGGCGCCCGACTGCACGATCTACATGGGCAGCCTGTCGAAGACGGTCGCGCCCGGCGTGCGCACCGGCTGGCTGATCCTGCCCGAAGAGGTCATGGACCGCGCCGTGATGATGCAGAAAGCTACCGTGCTCAGCTATCCGGCCGTGATCCACCGCGCCATGGCGCGCCTTCTCCGTCACCCTCAGTTCAACGCTCACGTGGACGAACTGAGAGGCGACCTGAAACGCCGCTACGAGCTGCTGACCGGCCTGCTGTCGCGTGCCGTCCGTCCCGATCAGCTGACGTGGGAAGTGCCGCTCGGCGGCATGTTCCTCTGGTGCCGCCTGCATACGGGCGAGAACGCGATGGACTTCGCCACGCGCGTGCGCGACCAGTACCGCGTCGCGTTCTTCCCCGGCGTGTGCTTCACGCCCGACTACACGGGGCAGGACCATTCCGTGCGCTTCACGTTCGCCCGCCAGACCGACGAGCAGATGGCCGAAGGCGTGCGCCGTATCGCCAAAGCGCTGAATGAAACGGCGTAAAACGACGTACTGAGAACAAAATCCCCGGACGGGCGGAATCCGATCGTGCTGATCGCGTTCCGCCCGTCCGGGGATTTTTCTGCATTTCTGTTTTTGCGCTGATACCGCGCCGGGCGGGCACATGGGCCCGCCCCTACGGGACAATCGACGTTTGTGCAGAGTCGTTTCAGCGGCAGCAGCCGAACAGACGGCTGGCTTCGTAGCCGGCGACGACGCGGCCGGCGAACTGGTCGGACAGCCTCAGCCCCGCTTCTTCCAGCTGCGCAGGGTGGATGCCGATGCGGATCGACTCTTTCGCCTCGATGTAGGCCGAGAGCTTGTCGCACACTTCGACGATGCGGCCGTCCACGGGGTCCATCTCGTCGCGCCCCTCTTCGTTGGTGAGGTCGCGGGGGATGAGCCGCACCTTTCCGTCCACGCGCACGCGGTTCTGGAACTCGTCCATGACCATGTAGAGCACGTCGTTTCGCCATGACGGCGGCAGCAGCGGGAAGAGATTTTCCTCGATGACCTGGCGCTCAAGGCGCTTGATCAGCTCGTCGAGCCCGACGACGGACTTTTTCACGGGCGAGATGATGTCGCGCGTCAGCACTTCCGGCAGGTCGTGGAACAGGCCGCAGTAAAAGTCGTTGCGCCGGCGCCGCGGGCCGGCGCCGATCTCGATGGCGATGAGCCAGCTGAGCAGCCCGACGACGAGCAGATGGCCGAGCACGGACGTGGCCGGCAGGCGCTGCACCTGCGCCCAGCGCTTCTGGAACTGGAGCTGCCCGACGAGGCTGACGAGCGCGCTGAAGCCCTGATCGGCGGGTTGGGACAGCAGTTCTTCGACGAGCGCGAGGTCGCGGTACTTTTCGATCTCGCCCATGATCTCGGTTTTCGTCTTCTCGATGCCGTAGAGCGGCTTGCTCCAGTAGTAGATGAAGCCGAACTCCCATCTCGTGGCGATGTAGTGCGCGGCGCCGAGGATGCGGTCTTCGAACGTTTCGTTCACGCCGTCGAGGTATTCGCGGCACTGCTCGCAGAGGCCTCCGGCGATAGGCGACAGAAGCGGCTCGAGCTGGCCGAACACCCAGGCGTTGAGCTGCTTCTGCTGTTCCCGGTCGGCCATCAGACGGTGGAAGACAGGCGGCTTGATATCGGTGACGAGCACGCGGTGCAGAAAGCTGAACGCGCCGTTGCGGATCAGGCGGTCCCAATTGACTGTCCGACCGCGGTCCTCCTCGGCGCGGGCGATGAACCAGGCGATCATCGCCTTGTGCGACTGCTTGTCGAGCTCGGTGAACTGCGGCGTGCGGGGATGGTCGTTCCAGCGTTCGATGCTGGCGGCCGAAAAAATCAGTTCCATCAGTGCTTTCGAGATCATCTGCGGGCCTTCTTTCTGGTATGGCTATTTGTAAAAGTCATTCGCCGTTTTGCGACGCCCGATTTTGACGCGGCTCCGCGCCTGGCATAGACAGGGCGAAAGGCCAAGAAAGCGCAAATTCGGACTTTCCAAAATCGTTTCGCAGACATTATAATAGAGAATCCCGATTTACGCGACATTTGCCGCGCTTTTCGGGGATAATCAGACAAAACAGGCCGGCTCCGTCCGGCTTTTACAGGAGGTATGCAGTGATCAGAAAAATACTCGCGGCTTTCGTCGTCGCGGCCATGTTCGCCGCAGGCGCTTTTGCGGCTGTGAAAAACGCGCCCGCTCCCGTTCCCGCTTCCGAGCGCCGTGCCGAAAAGCTGTTCATCGCGCGCGACTGGAAGGGCATGGACGCCCTGCTGCAAAGCGGCGAAAAACTCACGCCGCGGGCGCTGTCGCTGGCGGCGAACGCCCTCTGGTATCAGAAAAAATACGCCGAGTCGCTGGAACTGATGAATAAAGTCGGCTCGCGCTATCCCAAAGCCGTCGCGCCCTACGCGCGGCTGTTCAAGGCGCTGGCCTGCGAGCGCACGCAGCAGCCGAAAGAGGCCTACCAGACGGCGCTTGCCCTGTGGAAGGACAAGACCGCGCCGGCGCTGGCGAGATACTACGCGATGTACGCGCTCTTCCGTCTTACCGAGAATGTCGACGAAAAGGAAAAATGGCTGCGCCGCATGATGGCCGTTTCGACTGACAAAGCGCGCACAGGCGCCGTCTGCCGCGAGCTGAACACGCTGGGGCGCCTGACGCCCGACGACGCGCTCGCGCTGCTGAAAGTGGAGCCGCAGAATGCCGCCGCTCAGAAGATCGCCGCGAAAGCGCCCGACAGCCCGCAGAAGTTCTACCGCCTCGGCTATGCCGCCCATCTCAGGGGCGACCACAAGACCGCCGTCGCCAACCTCAGTAAACTCAAACTGAACGCGCCCTACGGCGAATCCGGCACGTATTATCTGTGCGTGTCGCTGCAGCGCCTCGACCGTTCGGTCGAAGCCGAACCGTTGCTGGAAGATCTCGTTTTGAAAAAAGACAGCGAGTACATGACCCGCGGCATGGCCCGTTTGCGCCTGATGCTCGGCGGCAAAGCGCACGACAAGGCGCTGGCGGCGCTGCTGAAAATGAGCGAGAACAAAAACGAGACCATCGCCAAACAGGCGCTCTACACGCTGGCCGTCAGCCGCTGGGAAAAGGCGGACGAGGCACGCGACGCCTATCTCGAACGCTTCCCCGAGGGCCAGCGCGCCAACACGCTCAGATGGGCGCGCGGCTGGTCCCGTTTCCGCGCCGGCAAGTACGAAGAGGCGCTGGAAAACTGGCGCGGCGCGGGCGAGAGCTCGGCGCAGCTGCTCTACTGGCGCGCCAAGGCCCATGACGAGCTGGGCGAGAGCGAAAAGGCGGCGCAGCTGCGCAAGACGCTTCTGCAAAAGCATGCCCTCACCGTCTACGCTTTTCTGACCGAGCCGGAGGGATCGCTTGAGATCAGCGAAGCCGGGCTTCCCAAAGAGCTCACTCCGGCACGTGTCAGCGAGCTGGAGCGCTGGGGCTTCATGACCCACGCGCACATGCTGCTGGCGAACGCGGAGGACACGAAAAGCCGCGCGCGGCGGGCAAAGCTAGCCCGGTGGCTGGGGCTTGACTGGCAGGTCTACCGCGACCTGCACGGCATCGCCGAGCCGTACATGACCGGAACGTCCGTGCCCCGCGTCCTGCTGGAACAGATCTATCCGCGCCCGTTCCGCTCCACCGTCGAGGCCGCCGCCAAGAAATACGGCGTCGATCCGCTCTTCATCTGGTCGATCATGAAGCAGGAAAGCGGCTTCAACCCCACCGTATCCAGCTGGGTCGGCGCAGCCGGCCTGATGCAGCTGATGCCTGCCACGGCGGCCGGCGAAGCGCGCAGGATGAAGCTGAAAAAGTACAGCCTCTACGGCGTGACCGACAACATCAACATGGGCGCGCATCACATCGCCGGCCTCATGGCCGCCTGGGAACATCCGGAATGGGTGGCGGCCGCCTACAACGCCGGCGGCGGCAACGTGAAGAAATGGAACGCCGCTCGCGGCGACTGGGACATGGACGCGTGGATGGAGGGCGTTCCCTTCCGCGAGACGAACGGCTACGTGAAAAACGTGATGCGCAATTATTACGTCTATCAGAAGCTCTACGGCAAGACCGACATGAGCAAGTTCCGCCCGACCCCGCCCGCTTCCGAAGACATTTCGCCCGATCCGGCCGTGGACGCGCCCGATACTCCCGTCAACGAGGCCGCTTCATGACGCCCGTCTGCTGGATCGTGGGCGCTGGGGATTTTGACGCCACGAGATTCGCGCCCGCGCCCGGTGACTTCGTGATCGCCGCCGACGGCGGGCTGAAATACCTTGATGCGCTCGGCGTCAAGCCCGATCTCGTCCTCGGCGATTTCGACTCGCTCGGCCGTGTACCGGCCGGCGGCAACGTGCTGCGCTACCCGCCCGAAAAGGACGACACCGACATGATGATCGCCGTCAAAGAAGGCCTGCGTCGCGGCTTTTCCCGCTTCGCGCTCTTCGGCGGGCTTGGCGGACGACTGGGGCACACGCTGGCGAACATCCAGACGCTGGCGTACCTGTCAAAGCACGGCGCCCGGGGCTTTCTCTGCGGTGAGCGTGAGACCGTCACGACCGTCACCGACGGGACTGTCTCGTTTTCAGCCGTGTATTCCGGCTACATTTCCGTTTTCTGCCTCGACGAGCCGGCCCGCGGCGTGACACTGTGCGGACTGAAATATCCCTTGGACGGCGCCGTCCTGACCGCTTCCGTGCCGCTCGGCGTCAGCAACGAGTTCACCGGGACCGCTTCGTCGGTGACGGTGGAGAACGGCACGCTCGTGATCGTCTGGGGCGACGGGCGGCTGGAGGAAGTCCTGCGCGCTTGACGCGCGGGACGAGGACGACTACAATAAGACAGATCAAGCGGGGGAGCCCGAACGGGCTGAGAGGAAGCGTTCGCTTCGACCCTTGGAACCTGATGCGGATCATCCCGCCGAAGGAAGCGCCGGCACAGAAAAAGGGAGAAACCGCACCGAGCGGCTTCTCCCTTTTTCAATGACCGTCGTGTTCCATGCGGAACAAACGACGGCAATCTGCTGCGAAAGAAGGCATACCCATGAAAAACCTGCGCGAATCGCTGCTGCTCTACGCCGTCACCGACCGGCGCGGCCTGGGCGAAAAAACGCTTGTGCAGGCGGTCGAAGAGGCTCTGCGCGGCGGCGCGACGATGATCCAATTGCGCGAAAAGGACGTTTCGCCCGAACAGTTCATCGCCGAAGCGCTGGCGCTCAAGCCCGTCTGCGCGCGCTACAGCGCGCCGCTGATCATCAACGACAACGTTGAAGTCGCCCTTGCCTGCGACGCCGACGGCGTCCACGTCGGCCAGGACGACACCAGCCTGACCGAGGCGCGCGCAAAACTCGGCCCGGACAAGATCATCGGCGTTTCTGCCCACAACGTGGAAGAAGCGCTCAAAGCCGAACGGGACGGCGCCGACTACCTCGGCAGCGGCTCGGTGTTCGCCACCGGCACCAAGAACAACGTCACGCGGCTGCCGCTCGACGAACTGGACCGTATCTGCTCGTCCGTGAAGATCCCCGTCGTCGCCATCGGAGGTATCGGCGAGAGCAACATGCCGCTGCTGAGCGGGCGCGGCGCTGCCGGAGCCGCCGTGGTGTCGGCCATCTTCTCGGCCGAAGACATCGAAGCGGCCGCGAAAAGGTTGCGCGCACTGGCTGAAAAGACGTTTCGGTAAACATTCCCGAACAGGACCGCACGCAGAGGCGCGAGTGAATTTCTGTTCTCCGTGAAACAGAACGCTTTTGATTTTTCGCGTCTTCGCATCGGTTTTTGTTCAGGATGACACATGCCCAACAAAGGAGAGATTCTCATGGTTTACAAAGCGCTTACCATCGCAGGTTCCGACAGTTCCGGCGGTGCTGGCATCCAGGCCGACCTCAAGACCATGGCCGCGCACAAAGTGTACGGCATGAGCGTCATCACCGCGCTCACTGCGCAGAATACCACGGGCGTCGCTGCCGTGCTCGAAGCTACGCCCGAGTTTGTCGCCTCCCAGATCGACTGCGTGTTCACCGATATCCGCCCCGACGCCGTGAAGATCGGCATGGTCAGCAACGCGCAGATCATCTCCGTGATTGCGGCCAAGCTGAAAGAATACAAAATGGACAGGATCGTCGTCGATCCCGTCATGGTCGCTACAAGCGGCTCAAAGCTGATGAAGGATGACGCCGTGGCGACGCTGCGGCGCGAGCTGCTGCCGCTGGCGACGGTGATCACGCCCAACATCCCCGAGGCGGAAGTCCTCGCCGGCTTCGAGATCAAAAACACGGCCGACATGGAACGTGCCGCGCGCGTCATTGCCGCCGGCCTGAACGGCGCCGTGCTCGTCAAGGGCGGACACCTGACCG
>JAEEUD010000112.1 GCA_016286835.1 Pyramidobacter sp.
TTCATCGCCAACTACGTCATCCTCGATCCCCGCTTCACCGTCACCTGCCCGCGCGGCGTCACCGCCAGCACGGCCGTGGACGCGTTCGTGCACTGCATCGAAGCCTATGTCAACAAAAACCCCAAGAACATCTTCACCGACGGCTTCGCGCTGGAAGGCATGAAGAAGGTCGTTGACTGGCTGCCGAAGGCGCTGGAGAATCCCAAGGATCTCACCGCGCGCGCCGAGCTGCAGATCGCCGCGACGATGGGCGGCATGGCCCTGGCTGGCCGCGGCAGCGGCGCCTCGCACGGCGCCGGCAAGCAGATCGCCACGATCGTCCACATCCCGCACGGCATGTCCGTCGCCATCCCGCTCGATCAGGTCATCCGCCTCAACTCGCGCACCTGCCTGACCGAGTACGCGACGATCGCCCGTTACCTGGGCGTTCAGGAAGCTGACGACCACAAGGCCGTCGAAGGGCTGCTGAAGATCTGGAACGACCTGATGACGCTGGTCGGCTTCCCCCGCTGCCGCAGCGAGCTGAAGGTTGACGAAAAGACCTGGCGCGACAACCTTGATCTGCTCGTGAAAAACTCGCAGAACGACGCCGCCATGAAGGGCAACCCGATCAAGCTCACCGACGACGAAGTGCGCGGCATCTTCACGACGCTGGACCGGTAATAACAAAAAGACAACAGAACGATCAAGCCGGACGGGACCGCGATGCGGGAAGCTCGTCCGGCTCGTTTTTGTCCCTAAACGTGCTGAAAGTGCGCTATAATATGAACATGTCATTCTTTGCGACACAAAAACGAAAGGAAGAGATCGTTCATGATCAACTTTGAATACTACACGCCCACGAAGATCGTCTTCGGCCGCGGCACGGAGAGCCGCACGGGCGAGCTGGCGAAAGCGTTCGGGGCTCATAAGGCGCTGATCCATTACGGCGGCAAGAGCGCCGTCGCGTCCGGTCTGATCGAGCGCGTGAAAGCATCGCTTGACACTGCCGGCGTGGCGCATGTGGAGCTGGGCGGCGTCGTTCCCAATCCGCATCTCGGCAAGGTGCGCGAGGGCATCGCGCTGGCCCTGCGCGAGGGCGTCGATTTCATCATCGCCGTCGGCGGCGGCAGCGTCATCGACAGTTCCAAGGCCATCGGCTACGGCGCGGCCGAGCCCGAGCACGACGTGTGGGAACTGTACGACGACGCCGGCACGCGCAAGCCGGCCAAATGCCTGCCCATCGGCGTCGTGCTGACGATCGCCGCCGCGGGCAGCGAGATGAGCTCAAGCAGCGTCATCACCGACGAGAAAACGGGGCTGAAACGCTCGTGCAAGAGCGATCTCAGCCGTCCGCGCTTTGCCGTGACGAACCCCGAGCTGACGCTCACGCTGCCCGACTGGCAGACGCAGAGCGGCTGCGCCGACGTGCTCATGCACACGATGGAGCGCTGGTTCAACGCCAGCGGCACGCTGGAACTGACTGACGCCATCGCCGCCGGCCTGATGAAGACGGTCATGAAAAACGCGCGGATCCTGCGCGATCATCCCGACTGCTATGAAGCCCGCGCCGAGGTGATGTGGGCCTCCAGCCTCTCGCACAACGGCCTGACCGGCTGCGGCAGCGACGGCGGCGACTGGTCCGTGCACAAGATCGAGCACGAGCTGGGCGGCATGTTCGACGTGACCCACGGCGCGGGACTGGCTGCCGTGTGGGGCAGCTGGGCGCGTTACGTGATGGGCGCGTGCCTGCCGCGGTTCGTCAGCTTCGCCGTGCAGGTCATGGGCGTTGCCCCGCGCGAAAACGACGAGGCCACGGCGCTGGCCGGCATCGAGGCGATGGAAGCGTATTACCGCAGCGTCGGGATGCCGACGAACCTGCGCGAGCTCGGCGTGCAGCCCACCGACGCGCAGATCGCGCGCATGGCCGCCTCGGCCGCGTCCGTCGGCGGCGGACGTATCGGCGTGGTGAAAAAACTCGCTGCCGCCGACATCGAAGCGATCTACCGCGCGGCGCTGTAGCGCAGCGCAGAAAAAAGGATCCCGCAGGGCCCTGACGATCGGGGCTCCTGCGGGATTTTTGCTTGCAGCGTGGGCGCTTAGTCTTTTTTCATCAGTCCGGCGCCGGCGTTCCAGGCCTGGCCGGCCTTCTCGCCGACGGAATAATAGCCGTGGCCGAACGTGTCGAACATCAGCGCGTCGAGCTTCGCCGCGTCGATCGTGCCCTTTTCGTTCAGCACGCGCTCGTCGGCGGCCGTGTTGACGATGCGGCCGACGGCGCAGAAGAAGCTGCCCTTTTCGATCACGTCGATGAGCTGGCACTCCATGACGACGGGGAACTCCTCGACGACCGGCGCGTCCACGAACGCGCTTTTGCGGGCCGTCAGGCCGCTGCGCGCGAACTTGTCGGGCATCGTGTTGCCGCTGGCGATGCCGAAGAAATCGGCCTCGGCCATGTGGGCGCGGTCGGCGAGCGCGACCGTGAACGCCTTGCGCGCACGCATGTTCTTCGTCGTCTTGTGCTCGGGATCGAGGAACAGGGCGATCTGGTCCTGCTCGCAGATCATGCCCCAGGCCGCGTTCATCACGTTGGGCGTGCCGTCGTCGTTGTACGCCGCCACCATCAGCACGGGCATGGGGAAAACAGCCTGCACGGCGCCTAAATCCTTTTTCATGTGCGATTACCTGCCTTTTTGAGAAGTTATAGTACACGTCCATTATAACACGCCGTCGGCGCTGAAAAGGCTGATATTTCTCCCGTCTGGCGAAATTATTTCAAGATTTGCCCTTGACAGAATCGAATTGCGGATTATAATGTGACGAAAATATTCCATAATACAGGCAAAGGCGATGAACCGGAACCCGCTCGCGGCATTGATTCGCGCGCGCACAGAGAGAAAGCTCCGCGGCTGAAAGGGCTTTCGCGCGGCGGCTGAGAGCGGCAAGGCCCGGGGAGCTGGGGCGGAAAGGCTGTTCCACGGCCGGAGTACGCTTCCCGAACTGACCCCCGTCAAAGGGTCCGAGCGGGATGCGCGAAGCGCGTCCAAGCAGGGTGGTACCGCGAGACTGAAACTTTCGATCTCGTCCCTACGGTTGTGCAGGGACGGGATTTTTTGTTCCGCCGCAGGACCGGCCCCCGCTTCGGACGAAGCCGCGTGTCCAAGCAGGGTGGTACCGCGCGCTGATCGATGAGCGCGTCCCTGGGTATTTCGCATGAATACGCGGGGACGCGCGTTTTTATTCGCCGTCTTTCGCGAAGGAGGACAAGAATATGAGCGATCATCTGATCTGGGGCGGCTGCGACACGGTCGGGCTGGCCCGCGAGTACGGCACGCCGCTGTACGTGATGGACGAGGCGGAGCTGCGCAGCCGCTGCCGCCGCCTGAGCAAGGCCGTAAAAGGACGGAACGCGCGCGTCTGCTACGCCGGCAAGGCGTTTTTGTGCACGGCGATGGCCCGCCTGATCGAAGAAGAAGGTCTGTGCCTCGACACGGTCTCCCTCGGCGAGCTGTATCTGGCGCACAAGGCGGGCTTCCCGATGGAGCGCGTGACGCTGCACGGCAACGCCAAGACCGAGGCGTTTCTGCGCACGGGGCTGGAGTGGGGCGCGGGCACGGTCGTCGTGGACAGCGAGGACGAGCTGCGCCGGCTCGACGGGCTCTGTGCGGAGCTTGGCAAAACGCAGAAGATCCTCTTCCGCGTCTCGCCCGGCATCGAAGCGCACACGTTCAGCGCCGTGCAGACGGCGCAGAAGGACTGCAAGTTCGGCGTGCCGCTGGCACATCTGGAACGTGCCGTCAAAGCCGCGCTGTCGTCGCCGCACATCGACCTGGCCGGCCTGCACGTGCACGTCGGCTCGCAGATCCACGACACGGCGGCGCATTTCGAGGCCGTGTCGCGCCTGACGCAGCTTCTCGCCCAGCTGCGCGGCTCGCTCGGCTTTGAGGCGCGCGAGCTCGACCTCGGCGGCGGCTTCGGCATCCCCGAACTGCCGGGAGAGCCGGGAACGCCGGCGGAAGAGTTCATCTCGCAGATCCTTGACCGCGTCGATTCCAGCTGCGAAGCGCTGGGACTGCGCCGGCCGGAAGTCGCCTTCGAGCCCGGCCGCTGGATCGTCGGCGAGGCGGGCATCACGCTCTACACCGTGCAGGGCGTCAAAGAGATCCCGGAGGTCCGCACCTACGTGGCCGTCGACGGCGGCATGACCGACAATCCCCGGCCGCAGCTGTATCAGGCACGCTACGCCGTGCGGCTGGCGAACGACGTGAACCGCCCCGTCGACCGCCGTGCCGCGATCGCCGGCCCCTGCTGCGAATCGGGCGACCTGCTCACGGCCGATACGCCCGTGCCGGAGCTTGAAGTCGGCGACGTGCTCGCCGTGCCGCTCACGGGAGCCTATAATTATTCGATGTTCAGCACCTACAACTGCGCGCTGCGTCCCGCCGTGGTCTTTGCGAACAACGGCATCGCCCGCGCGGTCGTGCGCCGGCAGACGCTCGAAGAGCTGGCCGCCGGACAGGAGTAAGTATCGATACCGTCTCAATCGAAAGCGTTCGTTTTCGTGAGAATACAGCACTGTTCCATAATTTTACTGAGGAGGAGTTTTGCACATGTCATTCCGTCGTTTCCGTTCCGTTTTCGCGTTCGCGGCCGTCATCGTCGCCGCGCTCGCCAGTGCCGCCCTCGCCGCTGAGGGCGACGCGCCCGCGCCCAACTTCGGCGCTCTGTCGCTGCTGCCGCCCTTCGCGGCCATCGCGCTCTGCCTGATCACGCGCGAGGTCATCCCCTCGCTGTTCGTCGGCAGCTGGATCGCCGGCACGATGGTCTGCGGCTGGAACCCGATCTACGGCTTCGGCAAGGCCATCGAAGAGATCTGGAACGCCCTGGGCGACCCGTGGGGCGCGCGCATCGTCATGACCTGCATCGTCATGAGCAGCATGGTCGGCATCATGCAGGCCGGCGGCGGCGTCCGTTCCGCGATCAAGGCCCTTTCGCGCAAGGTGAAGAGCAGCCGCAGCGCCCAGTTCTTCACGGCTCTGGCCGGCGTGGTCATCTTCTTCGAGGACTACGTCACCGCCGCCGTCGTCGGCACGACGATGCGCCCGATCTCCGACAGCTACCGCGTTTCCAAGGAAAAGCTCTCGTACCTCGTTGACAGCACCGCCGCGCCCGTGGCCGCCATCGCCGGCGTCTCGTCGTGGGTGGCCTACATGGTCGGCCAGATCGGCAAGCAGTTCACCGAGCTTGGCATCACGTCGAGCTACTACAACACCTACCTGCAGTCCGTGCCGTTCGTGTTCTACAACCTGCTCGCCCTGCTGCTCGTCGCCCTCGTTGTCGCTTCCGGCCGCGACTTCGGCCCGATGCTGAACGCCGAACGCCGCGCCCGCGAGACGGGCAAGGTCCTGCGCGACGGCGCCATGCCGCTCACGTCCGCAGCCGGCGATCCCGACCTTGAGCCTGCCGAGAACGCTCCCGACCGCGTGCTCAACTTCGTGCTGCCCGTGCTGTTCCTCGTCGCCTTTATCGTCGGCATGCTGCTCGTCACCGGCGGTTATCCGAAAGTCGGCCTCAGCGAGGCCATGGCCAACTCCGACAGCTCCAGATCGCTGATCTACGGCTCGTACGCTTCGGCCGTGATGACGCTGCTGCTCTTCTGGGTGCAGCGTGCCGCTTCGCTGTCGCGCCTGTTCCGCGGCTTCCTCAAGGGCGGCCAGTCCGTCTTCGTCGGCTCGATGATCCTCATCTACGCCTGGGGCATCAGCTCCTCGATCAAATCCGTCGGCACCGCCGCCTACCTCGTCAACGTCACCAAGGACTTCCTGACGCCTGCGTGGATCCCGCTGCTGACCTTCCTCACCGGCATGGTCGTCTCGTTCTGCACGGGCACCAGCTACGGCACGATGGGCATCCTCATGCCGCTCGTCGTCCCGCTGCTTGCCAAGGTCTCGGCCGCTGAAGGCCTCGACATGATGACCTACATGCTGCCCACCGTCGGCGCCGTCTTTGCCGGAGCCGTGTTCGGCGACCACTGCAGCCCCATCAGCGACACGACGATCATGTCGTCGATGTTCTGCGGCGCCGACCACGTCGACCACGTCCGCACGCAGATGCCCTACGCCCTGCTCGCCGGACTTGGCGCGGTGGCGGCCTATTCGGCCATCGCCTTCGGCCAGAGCCAGCCGGTCTCGTTTGCGATCGGCGCTGCCGTCGTCGTCGTGCTGTTCTTCGCGATGTCGAAGAAGGTCCCGGATTACAAGCCGGAAGAACAGTAGTTTTTCATACGTCTGAATAAACGGCGGCCGGTCTTTCGTCACTGAAAGGCCGGCCGCCGTTTTGTCATTGCTTTATGCAGAGTGATTATTTGATCGCGTCGAGGTCAATGGTGTATCCCATGACTTCGCCAACACGCGTCACTTTTCCAAGAACTGTGATTTTCTGGTTCCT
>JAEEUD010000113.1 GCA_016286835.1 Pyramidobacter sp.
CAGCCTTCGCGAAGAAGACCGCAGTTTTGCTATTTGTCGCGGTAATGGCTGCCGCACTGCCAGATCTCAAGTTTGTCTTCAACAATACGGGGAACGATACGGTTGCACTCGTCGATCCTGAAACTCCAGAATCCAGACAAGTCTCATTTCTGCCCCTCGGGCTTACCCGGCAGTGTTACTCTTCCCATGCTTCGTCTGACCAGACTTTTTTCATCATTCGTCCTCGATCAGCTCGTGTTCCTTCAAGGTCGCTCGTCCTGTCTCAACGTCTGCTATGCTTGTGCGCAGCCGATCCATGTTGGCTCTACTGTAAATAGGATCGCCCTTTACGTCAAAGGGCAGGCGATTTTCACACAACGCCGCTTTGATGAACATATTGACTACAACGGAGACGTTCATTCCCTCTTCCGCGCAAAAACGGTCAAAACGCTGCTTGTCGCTGCTGTCGACTCTAACGAATGCCGTACCCATCATCATCAACTCAAGTATATTGTATGATGTTGACAATATCTTCTCAATAGATACGAATACATCCCTTTAAAATGTCTGCAATGTCTGACCGAATCCTCTTGAAATATTCAATATTTCTCTTCTGCCTCTCCGTCCGTGTATAATTGCGCCGTTTGCCTCTGCCATGATCGACAAAAACTCATTCGTATTTCTCAGGAGCCTGCACTCCTCTGTCTCTTGACCTGTAATACGGTGCATTTAAAAGCGTGAAAAACGATCTCTTTAATTTTCTCGCAATTCCCAAAAATCCGTCTTGACAGAATTGCCGTGCGGTGGTTAAATATCACTTGCGTTCGATCGACGGAACGACTTTTGGTCTCAAGGAGGTTCGCATCATGGATAAGTGCTTCGGCCTGAACATGCTCGCGCTATGCCTATCGACTGCGGATCTCTGCCGGAGTCGTTTTTGCCGTTGGAACGCGGCCGCGTAGCGCGGCTGTGCGCTCTTTGGCTTGAATAAACTTCGCGCCGGGATCCGTTGTCAGGGTCCCGGCGCGTTTTTTGCCGCTTCATGCCGCCGGGGTCCTCGCGAGGGCTTCGGCGGCTGTTTGATTTTAAATCGTCTTATTTTTGAAGGAGGATGTTTTTTATGCGCAATGATCAGTTCCCCGTCCGTCAGGATTACGGCAAGAAGTTTCCCCGCACGTTCGTGGTTGGCCAGAGGATCCACACGACCGAAAACGGTCAGTTTGTGATGTACACGTCAGGCGCGCTGAATCTGGCCTTTAAGGATTTTGCCTATCGGGGGTAAAAAAATCGCCGCCGCGGCTTTGGAGGTCGTTCCAAATCTCCGCGACGGCTTTTTATGTGCCGCTCTATGAGTGGTGCGCGCGTCTCGCTCGCGAGGGCGGGGCGCGCTTATTTTTTTGCGCCGCCTTTTGCGGATGCGTTCTCTGCCGGTTCGGCTGCGGCAGCTTCTGCACGGGGGGCTGCGGGAGGCGCTGTTTTGCCGACGGATCCGGCGATGCGGCGGGCTTCGGCGTCGCCGCCGATGGCGTAGATCATCAGGACGCGGGAGTTGTCATCGACGACGCGCACGGTGACGGGCTCGCCGTTCTGGGTGAATTCCATGGACAGTTCGCCTGATTTGTCGCGGCGGATGTCCTTTTTTTTCACGCCGACGGCGTCGGCAAGGCTGGAGGCGACGCTTTCGGCGCTTTCGCCGTTGTTTTTGCCGACCTGGTCGATGATGACGGCGGCAGTCTCGCTGCGGTTGTAGATGAGGACCTGCTCGTCCTGGACGCATTTCCAGCCCTCGGGGATGGCGACGCGCACGCCGAGGGGGCTGGCGAGGCCGGGCGCGCACGCGGCAAGGACCAGAAGGAGCGCGGCGAGGGTTTGATTTATCTTTTTCATGAGGAAGAAGACCTCCTTTGCATTTCTTCGTGGCCAGATTGTAGCAGAGAGTCCATTTTCGCGCATGGGAGAAATCTCCAATTTTTCGGGGGAAAAGCGCGGGCGTTTTTTCGTGAAAAATGGCCTTTTTGTACAAAATTACTGTTTTCACGAGCGTGAATTTGTTGTAGAATGATTATGGTGTATCATGCTGTTCCATTGCCCGGGGAATCCGGTGAAAATCCGAAGCGGCCCCGCCACTGTGAGCGCCTTGAGCGCAAGTCAGGCTACCGGACTGGAACTGAAAATCAAGACGCATGTCCTGCGCGGGCGGGATAATGCAAGCAGGAACGCGCGGCGTTCCGTCTGTTCCAAGACAGGCGATGGCGTCACGCGGGTCCAAGCGCAGGGAGGATGCGATTTGACCATGGAAAAAGAGCAGAAAGCAGCTGCGCCCGTCTCGTTCGACGAGTTCAAGGTGCCCAGCTACGAAGAGTGGAAGCAGGCCGCAACGGACGCGCTGAAGGGTGCTCCGTTCGACAAGCGTATGTTCACGCCCACCTATGAGGGCATCACGCTGAACCCCATCTACACGATGGACGACGTGAAGGAACTGAAGGACTGCCAGACGTTCCCCGGCGAGCAGGATTACCTGCGCGGCACGAAGAGCGCGCCCGGTGCGGACAACATCTGGAAGATCGCGCAGGGCATCGACGACCGCTGCCCCAAGTGCGCCGGCGAAGCGATCGCGCATGAGCTGGCCAAGGGCGCGACGGCCATCCACCCCGTGTTCGACTGGTCCACGACTCACGGCAAGGACGCTCCCGAATGCAGCTGCGGCGGCGTCAGCGTCAGCACGCTGGCCCACATGGACATGCTGTTCGCGTCCGCCGATCCCACGAAGGCCGAACTGCACGCCTATGCCGGTGCTTCGGCGCTGCCTCTGCTGGGCATGGTCGCCGCTTGGGCGAAGAAGAACGGCAAGAACGTTTCCGAGCTGAAGGGCTGCCTCGGCGCCGACCCCATTTCGGCGCTGGCCCGCGACGGCAAACTGCCCCGTCCGCTGCCCAAGCTGTTTGACGAAATGGCCCGCACGATCAAGTGGTGCGAGAAGAACAACTGCCCGCTGCGTGTCGTGCTGATCCGCGGTTCGGTCTACGCCGCCGCCGGCGCCAACCGCGTGCAGGAAGCCGCCTGCGTGCTGGCCGACGCCGCCGAAGTGGTGCGCGCCATGGCCGAGCGCGGCATCGACCCCGAGGTCACCTGTGCCCGCATCCGCTTTGAAGTGACGCTGGGCGCCAACTTCTTCATGGAGATCGCCACGCTTCGCGCGCTGCGCGTGCTCTGGGCGCACGTCGCCAAGGAGTTCGGCTGCGAGGGCGAGGGCGTGAAGATCAACGTGTTCGCCCAGACTTCGCCGTTCACCGTCACCAAGTACGATCCCTACGTCAACATCCTGCGCACGACCACGCAGGCCTTCTCGGGCGCCGTGGGCGGCGTCGACGGGATGGACGTGCTGCCGTTCGACAATGCGGTCCGTCCCTCCACGGAGCAGGCGCGCCGCATCGCCCGCAACCAGCAGATCATGCTCCAGACCGAGTTCAACTTCGAGGCGACGGTCGATCCGGCCGGCGGCTCGTGGTACGTCGAGACGCTGACGCGCCAGGTCGAGGACAAGGCCTGGGAGCTGTTCCAGAAGATCGAGGCTGCCGGCGGCATGAGCAAGGCTCTGGAATCCGGCACCGTGCAGGACGCCATCGGCGCGACGCTGGCCGACCGCTTCAAGAAGCTGGCCACCCGCAGCGACCGCGCTGTCGGCAACAACATGTACGCCAACATGGCGGAGACGCCGCTCGACGTGCCCGCCGACGAGACCGCCAAGTTCGTCGCCGCGCGCAACGAGAAACTGGCTGCGGCCAAGGCCTCGCGCGACGCCAAGGCCCTTGAGGAAGCCCTCGGCAACGTGGCTGACGGCGGCTGCCCCAACTGCGTGGCCGGCGCGTTCGCGGCCGGCGCGACGCTGTCCGAAGTGTGGAAGGCGCTGGGCGACGAGCCCTGCTGCGACGTGAAGCCGCTGGAGCCGCACCGCTGGACGGAGCAGTACGAAGCGCTGCGCAAGCGCACCGAAGACTTCATCGCCAAGACCGGCGACAACGTCAAGGTGTTCCTCGCCAACATGGGCCCGATCCCGCAGCACAAGCCCCGCGCCGACTTCAGCACCGGCTTCTTTGAAGTGGCGCACTTTGAAGTGCTCAAGAACAACGGCTTCCCCACGCCCGAAGAAGCGGCCAAGGCTGCCGTCGAGAGCGGCGCTGACGCGGCCGTGATCTGCTCGACCGACGCCACCTATCCTGAGCTGGTGCCACCCACGGCGAAGCTCATCAAGGAGAAGTGCCCCAACATGACCGTGTTCCTTGCGGGCGCTCCCGCTCCCGAATTCAAGCAGGCGTATCTCGACGCCGGCGTCGACGACTTCATCCACGTGAAGGCCAACTGCCTCCAGGTGCTCACCGCTTTGCAGCAGAAAAAGGGGATGTGCTAAACCATGTTCAAGAATCCTGACTTCACCAAGATCGCTTTCCAGGAAGCCAGCCGCGCCGAGTCGCGTGCCGCCTGGGAGCAGCGCGTTCTGAAAGAGACGGGCATGTCCGTCTCCGAACTGTGCACCCGCACGATGGAGCAGATCGACATCAATCCGCTCTACACCGCCGCCGACTACGAGGGCATGAACCACCTCAACTACACCGCCGGTCTGCCGCCGTTCCTGCGCGGCCCCTACCCGACGATGTACGTCACCCGCCCCTGGACGGTCCGTCAGTACGCCGGCTTCTCGACTGCCGAGGAGTCGAACGCGTTCTACCGCCGCAACCTGGCCGCCGGCCAGAAGGGCCTTTCGATCGCTTTCGACCTTGCCACGCACCGCGGCTATGACTCCGACCATCCCCGCGTCGTCGGCGACGTCGGCAAGGCGGGCGTGGCCGTCGACTCGATCCTCGACATGGAGATCCTCTTCTCCGGCATCCCGCTGGGCCAGATGTCCGTCTCGATGACGATGAACGGCGCCGTTCTGCCCGTCATGGCCTTCTACATCCTCGCCGCGCAGGAGCAGGGCGTCGACATGAAGGTCCTTTCCGGCACCATCCAGAACGACATCCTCAAGGAGTTCATGGTCCGCAACACCTACATCTACCCGCCCGCGGCCTCGATGCGCATCATCGGCGACATCTTCGCCTTCACCTCGCGCAACATGCCCAAGTTCAACTGCATCTCGATCTCCGGCTACCACATGCAGGAAGCCGGCGCCACCGCCGACATCGAGATGGGCTACACGCTGGCCGACGGACTTGAGTACATCCGCACGGGCATCAACGCCGGACTGAGCATCGACGACTTCGCGCCGCGCCTGTCGTTCTTCTGGGCCATCGGCAAGAACTACTTCATGGAAGTCGCCAAGATGCGCGCCGCGCGTATGCTCTGGGCCAAGATCGTCAAGCAGTTCAACCCCAAGAACGTCAAGTCGATGGCGCTGCGCACGCACTCGCAGACCTCCGGCTGGAGCCTGACCGCTCAGGATCCCTTCAACAACGTCACCCGCACCTGCGTCGAAGCCATGGCTGCCGCGCTGGGGCACACCCAGTCGCTGCACACCAACGCCCTCGACGAAGCCATCGCCCTGCCGACCGACTTCTCCGCCCGCATCGCGCGCAACACGCAGCTCTACATCCAGGACGAGACCAAGGTCTGCAAGGTCATCGATCCGTGGGGCGGCTCGTACTACGTGGAAGCCCTCACCGACGAGCTGATCCGCCGTTCGTGGGCGCATATCCAGGAAGTCGAGAGCCTCGGCGGCATGGCCAAGGCCATCGACACCGGCCTGCCCAAGATGCGCATCGAAGAAGCCGCCGCCCGCCGTCAGGCCCACATCGACAGCGGCGACGAGAAGATCGTCGGCATCAACGCCTACGCGCTCGACAAGGAAGATCCGCTTGACATCCTCGACGTCGACAACACCGCCGTCCGTCAGGCCCAGATCGCCCGCCTCGAGAAGCTGCGCGCCAACCGCGATCCTGAGAAGGTTGAGCAGTGCCTGAACGCCATCACCCACGCCATGGAGACCGGCGACGGCAACCTGCTCGAGCTGTCCGTCGAAGCTGCCCGCGCCCGCGCCTCGCTGGGCGAGATCAGCTACGCTATCGAAAAAGTCTGCGGGAGGCACAAGGCCGTGATCCGTTCTATCTCCGGTGTTTACAGCAGCGAATTCGCTGACGATGAAGTGATCAAGGAAGTCCGTCAGATGACCGACGACTTCGAGAAGCGCGAAGGCCGCCGTCCCCGCATCATGGTCGCCAAGATGGGCCAGGACGGCCACGACCGCGGCGCCAAGGTCGTCGCCACCGCCTACGCCGACATGGGCTTCGACGTTGACGTCGGACCTCTGTTCCAGACGCCCGCCGAGACGGCTCAGGACGCCGTGGACAACGACGTCCACATCGTCGGCATGAGC
>JAEEUD010000114.1 GCA_016286835.1 Pyramidobacter sp.
ATCGCAAAAGCGTCGGAACCGATGCCGTTTGCCGTCGGCTCGATGACCGTCAGCGCCGCCGCTGTGGCGACAGCGGCCTCCATGGCGTTGCCGCCCTTGCGCAGGATCTCCAGCCCCGCAGCCGAAGCCTGCGGCTCGGAACTGGCTACCATGCCGTTGCGTGCGTAAAGCGGGTAACGTCTGACGGGATACTTGCGGTACAGCGGATCAAAATTGGTGCTCATCGATGTGACTCCCCCTTTTTCAGAATAAACGATCTTCCAGACAGCTGCCGGATCCGTTATGTAAAAAGAACTGCGGAACGAATTTCCGACAGTCTGCGTTTCGCGGGCCGCCGGAAATTGTGCGAATATATTAACAAAAATACGCCCACGGCGCAAGCAAAAAAACATCGATTTTAAATTCAGGAATGGAGAACAAATCATAGGGAATAAATGCGGCGTTTGAACGCGTTCGCCAGATCGAAGGGAGAGAACTGACATAAATATGAAAAATGCCGAGGCGCACTCAAGAAACTGTGAGTACGCCTCGGCTGTTTTGCTGCTATTCTTTTGTTTGTCTTTGTGTCTTCGTGTTGGCTTAGAATTTGCCTTAAATCACAGATTCTCACGGAAGAACCGCTGCGCGTTTTTGTACATGATGCCCTCGGCCTGCTCTTCACTCAGGCCGAAATCGAGGAACGTTCCGTAGAGGGCGGCGGCCTTTGCCGGCGTGTTCAGCCACTCGGGCAGGGTGGCGCCGTCGAAATCGGAGCCCAGGGCCAGGTTCTTCTCCGCGCCCAGCGCAAAGAAGTGTTCGATGTGCTTCATCAGCAGCTCTGGGCCGGGAACGACGCCGTCGTCGGCGATGAATTTGACGTAATAGTTCAGACCGATCAGGCAGTTGCGTTTGACCATTTCGCGGATCATGTCGTCGGTCAGGTTGCGCTTGTGCGAGCAAACGCTGCGCGCGTTGGAGTGCGTGGCGACGAAGGGCTTTTTCGCGAGGGCGAACAGATCCTCAAAGCCGGCGTCGTTGAGGTGCGACACATCGACGAGCATCCCCAGACGCTCCATCTCGGGGATCACTTCCCTGCCGAACGCTGACAGTCCGTGCGTGGTGGAATGTCCCGAGCCGAGCTCGTTTTCGCCGTTCCAGACGATCGTCATGCAGCGAACGCCCTGATCGGCCAGGAGCTTCACGCGTTCGAGACGGCCGTTCAGCGCCGAGCCGTTCTCGATCGTCAGGAATGCTGCCGTCTTGCCGGCGCTCCAGGCCGCTTCCATATCGGCGGCGGTCCGGCAGGGCGCGACGCGGTCGGCGAACAGGCCCATCTGGCGCACGAAGTTTTTCCGATTGTTTTCAAAATACTCTTCCGCATCCGCACCGCGCACTTCGTCGGGGATGAAAATGGCGTAAAACTGCGCCCAACCCACGTCAGACGGCATGGCCTGCAGCGAGAGCACCCGCTTGGGGTCGTCGAGCGTGTCGGGATTGCCGGTGGAGGTGTACTTCGAGTCGGTCAGCGTGTCGCAGTGAAGATCGATCAGATATTTGGGATACATGTTTTTTCCTTTCGTCCGTAGAGTTGAAAAAGGAGGAGCGCAGCGCTCCCCCTTTTCGGTACCGTTTTGCGTTTAGCCGAAGATCGACATCAGGTAGCCGACGCCGATGCCGCCGAAAGTGCCGACGACGTAGCCCATCAGGGCCATAAGGACGCCGACGGAGACCAGCGAGCCGCTGTACGACGCGGCCAGGATGGGAGCGGAAGCCGTGCCGCCGATGTTGGCCAGCGAGGCGACGCAGCAGGTGAACATGTCGAGCTTGAAGAGCTTGGCGAAGATGACCATGAGCACGCCGTGGATGCCGAGGATGATGAAGCCGGCGACGATCCACCAGGCCATGCCGCCCTCAAGCAGCTCCATGAACGAGGCGCGCGAAGCGATCAGGCCGATGACCATGTAGAGCATGATGTTGGACAACTCGGTCGAGCCGGCGATCTTGCCGATGGGCGTCATCGCCAGGACCAGGCCGATGACCGAGATCAGCACGATGCGGTAGGTGGCCACGTCAAAGACCTTCAGCGAAGCGGGCGCCGCGTTGCGAAGGGCCGAACCCCACTCGGTGCACAGCGCGGAAAGGATCAGCGCCAGACCCAGAAGGAAGAGCAGCGAGGGGAAGTCGATCGGCTTTTTCTTGGCTTCGGCGAATTCCTCGTCCAGACGGCGCGAGACCTCATCGAGGATCGTGGTGTCAGCCTTCACCCACTTGTTGAACGCTGCGGCGAGGCTGATGACCCACAGCAGGAACATGACCCAGATCGAGTAGTCGATCGAATCGACGATCGAAGCGCCGGCCAGCTGCGCCTCGGTGGCCTGAAGCGCGTCGGCCACGGCAACGAGGTTGCCCGAGCCGCCCATCCAGCTGCCGCACAGAGCGCCCAGACCGCGCCACGCGCCCTCGCCCAGCAGCTTGCTCATACCCGCATAGGTGGCGACGAAGCCGATGGCGATCGTCACCGAAGCGGTGAAGAAGCCGAGCAGCATCTTGGGCCCGAGTTTAAGGATCTGACGAATGTCGCAGCGAAGCAGCATGACGAAGATCATCGCATAAAGGATCGGGTTGCGCAGCGCGCTGTACGCGGCCTTCGTGGCTTTGGTATCCCAGAGCCCGAACGTGCAGCCAAGCATACCGGCCAGGTAGAGCAGCACGACCGGCGGCACGTACTCGAAGAACTTGGACTTCGTCAGCTTCTGAGCGCCGATCAGCAGCCCAGCCATGAACACCAGTGTGGCAAAATAGAAGAATCCGTCCGTAATCATTTTATCCTCCTCCAAAAAATAGTTTCAAACGCCGCAACGGCTGTTTGAAAAAATAAAAACCACAACCGGGGAAACTATACGTCAGTTTCTTCGTTTTGTCAAGTAAAGATGACGCAGTTTTGTGCAATTATCGCTCAAAAGAAAGGCGCCGAAGAAACTTCGGCGCCTGAAAACGTTTCAACCTGATTTTACTGTTTGCGAGGATTCTTCGCTTCAGCGCAGCCTTTGGTGCAGCCGTCGCATCCGCATCCGCAGCCTGAGCCGCGTCGGCGGATGCGGCGCACGGCGAAAAACAGCGCCGCCGCCAGCAGCGCGGCGATGACGATATCCCAGATGTTCATATCCGCGTCTCTTCCTATTGGAGTCCTGCGGCGAGGCCGATGCAGCGCGTCAGCAGGGCGGCCGCCCAGGCGATCGCGCATTGCAGCAGCACGACGTAGAGCGCCCATTTGCGGCCCAGCTCACGGCAGATCGAGGCGATCGCGGCGACGCAGGGCGTGTAGAGGAGACTGAAAACGAGCATGGACGCCGCCTGCAGCGATGTCATCACCGCCGCCACGCCGCCTTCGGACGCGAACAGCAGTTCCATCAGCGAGACGACGGTCTCCTTGGCCATGAAGCCGCCGACGAGCGAGGTCACGATGCGCCAGTCGTCCAGCCCGAGGGGGCGGAAGAGCGGCGCGGCCGCGCCGGCCGCCCAGGCGAGGATGCTGTCGCGCGAGTTCGTCACGAGGTTGAAGCGGAAGTCGAAACTTTTCAGGAACCAGACGACGACCGATGCGACCAGGATGATCGAGAACGCGCGCGAGAGGAAGTCCTTCGCCTTTTCCCAGAGCAGCAGCGACACGTTGCGGATGCCGGGCAGGCGGTAGTTCGGCAGTTCCATGACGAACGGCGCCGCTTCGCCCTTGAAGAGCCGCTTTTTGTACAGCAGCGCGGTGAGCGTTCCGGCCACGACGCCGAGGACGTACAGCCCGATCATGATCAGCGCCTTGTGACTGGCGAAGAACGCATCGACGAAAAACGCGTAGATGGGCAGCTTGGCGGTGCAGCTCATGAACGGCGTCAGCAGGATCGTCATGCGGCGGTCGCGTTCGCTGGGCAGCGTGCGCGATGCCATGACAGCCGGCACCGTTCGGCCAAAGCCGATCAGCATCGGCACGATGCTGCGCCCGGACAGTCCCAGACGGCGGAGCAGCTTGTCCATGACGAACGCCACGCGTGCGATGTAGCCGCTGTCTTCGAGCAGCGAGAGGAAGAAGAACATCGTCACGATGACGGGCAGGAAGCTGAGGACGCTGCCCACGCCTTCAAACACGCCGCCGATGATCAGGCCTTTGAGCGCTGCGTTCACGCCCGCGGCCGTCAGCGCAGCTTCCGTTACTTCCGTCAGCTTTTCGATGCCTGCTGCCAGCAGATCCTGAAGCCAGACGCCGGCGGAGTTGAACGTCAGGTAGAAGACGAGGGCCATGACGCCGATGAAGATCGGGATCGCCGTGTACTTGCCCGTCAGGAAGCGGTCGATCATCTGGCTGCGCGCCTGTTCGCGGCTTTCCCGCGGCTTGACGACGCAGGCGCCGCACACCTTCATGATGAAGGAAAAACGCATGTCGGCGATCGCCGCGCGGCGGTCGAGACCGCGCTCCTTTTCCATCTGCAGAGCGATGTGCTCAAGCGTTTCCCGTTCGTTCGCGTCGAGATTCAGCTGGCTGAGGACCAGTTCGTCGCCTTCGACGGCCTTGCTCGCGGCAAAGCGGATGGGGATGCCGGCCGCGGCCGCATGATCCTCGATCAGGTGGATGACGGCGTGCAGACAGCGGTGCACTGCGCCGCCGTGATCGTCCGAACCGCAGAAGTCCTGGCGCACGGGACGCTCCTGATACTTTGCGATGTGCAGGGCGTGCCCGATGAGCTCGTCGATGCCCTCGCCCTTTGCGGCGGAGATCGGCACCACGGGAACGCCGAGCATCGTCTCCATCATGTTCACGTCGATCGAACCGCCGTTGCCCGCCAGCTCGTCCATCATGTTCAGCGCGACGACAAGGGGACGTCCCATCTCCAGCAGCTGCATCGTCAGGTAGAGATTGCGCTCGATGTTCGTCGCGTCGACGATGTTGATGATCGCCGTGGGATCGCCGTTGAGGACGAAATCACGCGATACTTTTTCTTCGCTGGAATAGGGGGACATCGAGTAAATGCCGGGAAGGTCGGTGATCAGCGTGTTCTCGTGCCCGATGATGGCGCCGTCCTTGCGCTCCACCGTCACGCCGGGGAAGTTGCCGACGTGCTGCCGCGCGCCGGTCAGCTGGTTGAACAGCGTCGTCTTGCCGCTGTTCTGGTTCCCCGCCAGCGCGAAGGTCAGCGTCGTCCCTTCGGGAAGCGGCGTGCCGCTGCCCTTGGGATGGAACCGTCCGCCTTCGCCCAAGCCGGGGTGTTCGTGTTTTTCTCCGCGTTCGCTCCGTTCCTCGTGCTGTCTGGGAGCGGCGAGAGGTTCGACTTCGATCCTGGCGGCGTCGTCGAGCCGCAGGGTCAGCTCGTAGCCGTGGATGCGGATCTCCAGCGGATCGCCCATCGGCGCGTAGCGGACTGCCGTTACCTCCGCACCGGGAATGAGCCCCATATCGAGAAAGTGCTGCCGCAGGGCACCATCGCCGCCGACGGCGGTGATCACGGTCGTTTTTCCGATCTCTAATTCTCTCAGTGTCACCGGAATCCCTCTTTCCGTGTCCTTATTTCTCGGTGCGCAGTTTCGCCGCCAGCCAGCCGTCGCGGAAGCTCTTGTAGTCGGCCAGATTCCGCTCCAGCAGCGCGGGCGTGTCGAGGCCGTAAGGGCAGCGGCTCTTGCAGGCGTTGCAGTGCACGCACTTTTCGACCTGCATCATCATGTTGTAGCTTTTTTCGCTCATCCACGGCTCCACCGGCGAGCGGCGCAGGAACAGCGACATGCGCGCGGCCGTCTGGATCTCGATGCCGGCGGCGCAGGGCTGGCAGTAGCCGCAGCCGTGGCAGAAGTTGCCGGCCAGTTCCTGCTTTTCCTTTTCGATCTCTTCCGCCCAGTCCTCGTAGCGGGGCGGATCTTTTTCCATCGCCAGAAACTGGTCGAGTTCGCACTCGCGCTGCACGCCCCAGATGGGCACGACGAACGGGTGCTTCTTCATGAACACGAACGCCGTCTCGGCGTGTTTGAGCAGGCCGCCGGCCATGCCCTTCATGGCGATGAAGCCCATGTCATGCTCGTGCGCCAGATAGGCGAGGTCGAGGTCTTCCTGCGGCGCGATGCAGGTGAGCGGGAACTGGAGCGTATCATACGCGCCGGACAGCACGGCCTGACGCGCCCGCTCACGTCCGTGGTTGGTGATGCCGATAAAGCGCACCCAGCCGCGGCGTTTTGCTTCGACGCAAGCGGCGTAGGTGCTGTGAGGATCGTTCACTTCGGGCAGCACGGACGGGTTGTGCAGTTGGATCAGGTCGATGTAGTCGGTGCGCAGGCGCTTCAGGCTGAGCTCGATGTGCGAGAGTA
>JAEEUD010000115.1 GCA_016286835.1 Pyramidobacter sp.
GATGGTCAGTGTATCGGAATCGTAGTCGCCGTTCGCTACCAGGCCGCCCTTCGCGGTCAGTCTCGACGTATAACCTCTCACAGTTCTTGTCGTCAGGACGCCGCCCGCATCGATCTGGAGCGTTTTCGATTTCACGTCGACGAAAGTCGCGTCGGTTCCGGCATCAACTGTCAGGACATCCGAGTCAATGAGTCCAGCAGCAGTCACGCTGGCACCGGAGTCCATGCGTGTCTTCCTGGCCGTAAGGCGACCGAGCGAAATATCGTGCGAAGCGTCCAGGTCGACCGAGTTGGCCTTAATAATCCTGGCATTCACGTCGTTTCCGGCTCGTGCCGTCAAATTGACCGCCTGTGTCGTACCTGTGAGGATCACATCGACCGACGCGGTCAGATGCGTCTCGTCCGCGGAAACGTTGCCTGCTCTGAAAGTACCGCCGGCAAACGCGTCAAAGTTCTTTGCCGTGACGTCGCCGGACAACGTTGTATCTTGCGATGAGACGGTCAGGAGTCCTACGGTCTGGATCTTGCCACTTGCCTCGATATTGCCTTCGCTCGCGGTCATAGCGAGGTTATCGACGCTGATATCGCCAACGACCTCGACCGTGCCTGTCTGCGCCGTGATGTCGATGCTGCCGCCGGTGAGACTGGGCCACTGGTCCGTATTGGCAGGGACGAGCACGTCGTTTGACGCCGTGAAGGAGACTGTTTTTCTCATGTCGCCTTTCAGAACGATGTTGCCGTCAGAGCGGATGTCGGCACTGCTGATGCTGATGCCGGTGATGTTGAGCCAGCCATCATCAAGAGTTCCGTTTTCGCCGGCCAGCCAGGCTTCGCTTTCACCCAGGCTCAACAGCATGACAGTGCGGCTGAAGTCGTTCGACTCGGCGTTCTGCACGCGGATGGGCGAGTCAGATGAGCCGATATTCCCGCCGATCGTCGCGAGGACGATCTCGCCTGCGTTCAGACGTCCCCGACCGTCACTCATGTAGATGCTCGCGCCGTCGGCGCTCGTGGAGACGTACAGGCTTTCGCGCGCTGCGATCGAACCGAGCGCCACGTCACCGCTGACGACCTTGATGTAAGCCGACCGCCCGGTATTGGCGCGCAGCCCCTCGATCGAGCCGTCATCTTGACGTACGGTCAGTTCGACCGTCAGAGGACGGTCTTGACTGCCGATATCCGTATTGATCCCGGCAGCGGCAATGAACAGGGTGGGTCCCTTCACGGCCGCGCCGCCGGTCGCAAGCGACGGTGAATTATCGCTGACGAACACGTCGCCGCCGGCATACAGTCGGATCATGCTGAACTCGCTTTCGACCGAATTGATGGCCAGGTCTTTGCGCGGAGAAGCGATCAGGATCACAGTGCCTGCTTTGGCGGTCACGTCTTCTTCGGCTTCCAGACCGATCTCGTGAGTCGGATGCACGATGAACTGCAGTTTCTCTTCGTCCCACACCACATCGGCAGGATTGACCTGTGACAGTTTTTTCAGCCCGGCCATGTCATTTTCGAGCAGCGCATCGCCGCCGGCCTGGATGATATCAATACTGTTTTCAAACGAACCGATATCCTTGTACGATCTCAGCGTGATCGTTTTGCCGAAGATGAACGGCTCCACGTTGGATTTCACCGTTCCGGGACTGGGGTTGAGGACGGCATCCTGCACGGCGTAGAGCAGATAGTCCTTTGTAAAGCCGCCCAGAGCTTCGGCATTGATCTGAACGAGGTCGTACAGCTCCGTGCCTTCGGTTTTCTTCTGCTCGGCAATGTACGCGTCGATGTCGGTCACGTTTTCATAACGGCTGAGATAAGCAAGCTGTTTTTCGAGGAAGATCTTCCGTGTGGTCAGCGTTGCTTTCCATTCCTCGCTGAGTTCGCCGGACGCGAGCTGCTCGTTCACGCTCTTCAGCGTTTGTACGGCGCTCAGGTACGCCGCGTAATCGGACCGGATCAGCGTTTCCACGTTGGCGATGCTTTCGTCGCGCAGCGCAGCAGTCATCGAGCTGCCGTCGGCGTCAGTGCTGATGATGCCGGCACTCTTCCAGATCTCGACCAACTCGTTGTCGCTCAGTTTCCTTTCGCGTTCGACCGGATAGGCGTCGACGATACTGCCGTCTTTCGTCTCCAGAGTCACGTCGCCGTGAGTGTCTACCCAGACGACCTTAAGATCGCCTTTGTCCTTGGTAATGTTGACGGTATCAATGGCAAAGGCGCTCAGTCGGGTATCGCCTTCGCCGACGATCGCAAAGGGCACATCCGCCGAGCCGATGCTGCCGGCAGCGCTGTTCAGTTCGATATCGGCCCCTTCGGCCCTGCCAGTGATCGTGCCATCGGCTTTAAGTGTCGCGGAGCCGTCCACCGCTTTCAGGTCGACGCTTGCCGCGCCGCCGACGACGGCAAGATTGATGAGGCCTTCTATGCCGTCTTCTCCCGTCTGCGCCGCTTGGCCCGCTTCGGCCTTCACGTTCACGGTGTCGTCGATCGGAATGAGCTTGACAGGGTCGCCGCGCCATTCGTCGCCGATCGTTGCCGTTGCCTTCAGGTCCACAGTATTGGAGTTGATCAGCGCGTTGTCGGTGGCAATGATGTTCTTCGCCGTGATCGACACTTCGCCGGTCGAAACGTTCGACCTCAACGCGTCCGTCAGCAGCACGTCGGCAGCTTCCGCTTTGATGGTAATGAAGCCGGGCTTCGCGCTTTCGCGGATGGACACGGAGATCGGGTTGTCAGCTTTCAGCGCCTCCGTGACCGTGACCTGCGTGCCCCACGTCTTGATCCTGCTGCGTGTGATCTTACCGGCAAAATGTGTCCAGTTGTTGTAACTGACATTATAGTTCCACGCGTCGCTCCCTGTCGTTGAGGGGGTGACTTTCTTGTCGGTGAAGAAGAGCGTGACAGGTTCATCAACCAATTCAGGATTTTCGAAGAAGTCCCTGAGGCGCTGGTAGTCCTCTGACGACTTGTCAGGGTTCTCACCGAGACGTTGCTTCAAAAACTCCGCGATCGTCATCACTGTACCGCCGGGGTACACTGTCCCGCTCGAATCAACGACAGTCTCTTTTTTGGTAGTGGGCTCATAACTGTGATCCCAATCGTCATCCCACCAGTCGAATTCCTGTTGTTGGGTTTGACGCTCTGTCGTCGTCTGCTTCAACACGGAGTTGACGAAATAGCGCAGGCCTGCCTGCGGTTCGTACGTCCACGATCCCGCTCCGTTTTCCGAAGTGTATTCCTGCGTCGTATACTGTTTGCCGCCGGCGGGTTTGGCCGTATCGTTGATGACGATCCTGGCGGCGCTGCTGCGCACGTCGATCAGCCCCAGGCGCAGCGTCGTGTCGAGCGCGCTTTCGATGACGACTTCCGAAGCTCCCGTGTAGGCGATGATGCGCCCGCGGTGCTCGCGGACAGGGAAGCGCGGGTCGTCCGCTTCTTCCATCTTGTCAATGTCCTTCAGACTTTCCCAGACGTTGGTGTTGATGATCTTACCCGTCAGGTAGATCGTGCCGCCCGAACCGGTGACGTCGTCCACGACGATGCGCTTCGTCGAGGGATTGTACCAGCTGGCAAGGACGCTGATGTACTCGCCGCGCTGGACGTCATAGGTGACGCCGCTCTTCGTGAGCTGATAGGCGGACAGTTCTGAAGGCCGGTCAGCAATGACGGTGCTGCCGCCGCGAGACCAGTCCTTGTCGTACTGCGTGATCGTGCCTGCCTTATCGGCGGCGATATTCAGGCTGTACGTGCCAAATCCGCTCTGGATCGTGCCGTTGACGTTGATCACGCCGGCCGTGATGAAGATGTTGCCGCCGGAAACGACATGACCTACTTTTGTGAAATCGCCTGTCTGCAACAATCCATAGGCTTGTGTTTCATCATAAGGCGTAAAAGTGATCCCTTCTGCCGGATCGTAGGAACTGATCTGGTTCACTTGCCTCTTGTAATATTCGCTCCAAACATCTTCAGGCGCGCGGTCGATATTGAGGATCCCCTCGCTGTTCAGCGAGATGGAACCGCGCGGCGCGGTGATGCTGATGCCCTTGCCGCCTATGATGTCGGCGCCCACGGAGCGGATCGAACCGACTGCCGTCGAAAGCGTGACCACGCCGGGATAGTTGACGATGCCGCCGCGGTTTTCGATGTCGGAAACGACCGTGAAACGCGCCTTGCCGGTCCTTTTGTCTTTGTCAGTCATCGTGAAATCGACGTAGGGGTTGCTCCACGTATTTTCCACGGTGATGTTCGGTTCAGCGCCCGCGGCATCGGCAATGACCGTACCGGTGAAACCGGAAGCGCCCTTGGCGCGCGCTCTCATATCGGCAGCGTCCTTCACGCTGACGGTGTTGACGATGACCTCGCCGCCAGGCGCGAGGATGGAAAGGCCGTTCAGCTTCAGTGCCAGGTTGCTGTTATTGATGACCGAGATGACGGGGGCGCCGTTGGCGTTGAGGGAGCCCGTGCCTTTGACCGTGCTGCCCCTGACGGTGATGTTGCCGCCTGAGACGGAGATCGGGTCGATCTCCAGCCACGGCACCATCAACTTCACCGTGCGATCCCCCTTCTTTTCGGGACGCGCTTCCGGCAGGCCGTACGACTTCAGCGTGGAAATGATCAGCTCGCGTTCGGCAGCGTAGGAGAGGTACGCGGTGGAAGTACGGTCGCTGTCGGCTTTCTCGATCATCTCATCGAGCTTGGCGAGACGGTCGTACAGATACGTGTCGTATTCTTTGGTCAGTCCCAGACGATACGTGCCATTGCCGCTTTTGACGGTGACCACCGGCGTCGTGCTGCCGGAGTTCTCCATGATGTAGTCATAATCGTCCTTCGTGCCCTGAGTGTAATTGCCCTGCGCGTCCATCTTCAGATACAGCTTGCCGTTATTCCAGTCCATCAAGCTGTAGATATCGCCGGACTGTTCGAGCATGGCGAAGCCTCTGCTGATCTCCATCTCGAACTTGTTGTCGTGACCGGCGTTTACCGAGCCGTCAACAGTGACGACGGCATCGGTCGTCATGCTGCTGACGGAATCGCCCAGCGCGGTGCTGGCGATGCTGGAGGTCTTTTTCGACGGACCGATCCAGGCATAGCGCTCGACCGAGTCGATGACGATGGAGTTGGCCGCCTCCGCGGAAAGCCCGGTGTTGCGCGTCGAGTACACCGACGCGCCGCGGGCGACGGTGACTGCGTTTTTCTGCGTGATCTTACGGCTCAGGTCCACGCCGGCACCGCCGATCGCATGGGCAAAGGCCTGCGCAACGCTTTTCATGTTCAGATCGCCTTCAAGCAGGTCAAATCCCCTGCCCGCAGAGAGGTTCACATCGCGCGCTGAATCGACCGTACCATTGATCGTAATCGTGTTGTTGCGTTTGAGCGTGGCATCCAGATCGCTCGTCGCTCCGCCGACGGCTCCACCCTGCAGGTTGCCCAACGCCGTCAGATTGATCGCAGCCGTGTTCCAGGCAGCCATGCTGACATCGGCTTCCCATCCGTTCGTGAGAACTTGTGCGCCGCTGTCGATCGTGATCGTGTTGTCGAACGTCGCATTAAAATGAAGGTTCGCGTCCGATCCCGCAAACGCGCCGCCGGAAACGATGCGTGCGTACTCGTTGATTTCGGCGTCGGAGTGTATGGTCAGCGAAATATCGCCGCTGGCGGCCAACTGCGCGTTTTTATTGACAGAGATGCTCGCAGTCTGTTTGATCGTCGAACGGTCTTCCGTGCCGTTACCGACGATCGCGCCATAGATGTTGCCGGAACCGGTGTAATGGTTGTCAGGATTGTCGATGATCTTATTGGAGGCGTCCAGTTTCAGTTTGCCGCCTGAGGTCAGCTGAGAATTTTGGGCCACGCTGATGCTGGCCTGCCCCGTCAGGTTCAGGTCATGCTGCGTGCCCGAGCCGGCGCCAAGAGCTCCGATCACGGAGTCGGCCCAGTCGTCCGTTTTTGTTGTCTGCACAGCCGTGAGCAAGGCGTCGCCGGAGGTGTGCCACTTGCCGGAGACGTTCACGATCGCCTTGTTGTCGATCGTCGTCTCGCTCCAGGCGGCTTTGGCGCCGCCGCTCGTGGAACCGGCGTCGTCGAAGTAGACCGCGCCGCCGCCGTCACCGTCGGTCTCCGCTCGCGTCTGGGAGGAGGCCTGCGCCTTCACGTCCATTGAGGTCAATCTCTGGACAGAAGAGAGATCGTTGGAAAGCGTGATGGCCGCAGTGCCCTTGTTTGTCACCTGAGCCGAGTTGTTCGACGATCCGAGGGTCACTACGCCGACGCGGATC
>JAEEUD010000116.1 GCA_016286835.1 Pyramidobacter sp.
CGCCGCCGGCTGAGTAGATCGTCACCACGCCGATCGAATACACGGCAGCGACGGCAGCCAGCAGCGGCCAGTCAAGTGCGCCAAGCAGCGCGCGCCAGGAAAACTGGCCGTTCATCAAACTCCGTTGCGCTCCCGCTCAGCCCGTTCGGCCATCACCTTCGAGCCGCGCTTCATGCCCTTGACAGGGACGGAAACGGACAGCGCGGCGACATCCTCTTCCTTGCCGAGCTCACAGGTGATCGACGATGTATCGACTTCCATGTACTTCGTGATGACCTGTACGATCTCGTCCTGAAGCATCCGCATGACTTCCGGAGAGATAGCGCTGCGGTCGTGCATGAGCACGAGCTTGAGACGGTCGTGAGCGCGATCTTTCGACTTCTTCTTGCCAAAAAGGTCACTGATCCAGCCCATCGCGACACCTACTTTCTGCTAAACAGGTTGCGCAGCTTGTCCATGAAACCCTGATCCATGTTCTCGACATCAAGGAACTCGACCTCTTCGCCGGTCAGGCGGCGCGCGATGTTCATGAACGCGGTGCCCGCAGGCGAATTGTCGGTCAGGGTCAGCGGCACGCCGTCGTTCGACGACTTCACCACCGCGTCGTCCTCGGGAACGACGCCGATGAGCGAAACGTTGAGCACGTCGAGAACATCGTTGACGCCCATCATGTCGCCCTTGCGCATCATCTTCGGGCGCAGACGGTTGATGATCAGGTGGATCTTCTTCTTGCCCTGGTTTTCGAGCATTCCGATGATGCGGTCGGCGTCGCGCACGGGCGAAACGTCGGGCGTGGTGACGACGAGCGCTTCAGTCGCGCCCGCGGAGGCGTTGCGGAAGCCAGCTTCGATGCCGGCGGGGCAGTCAAAGATGACGAAGTCAAAGTCCTTTCTCAGCTCGTCGCTGAGTTTTTTCATCTGCGCCTCGGTGACGGCTTCCTTCTCGCGCGTCTGCGCCGTGGGCAGCAGATACAGCCCGTCCACGCGCTTGTCGCGGATGAGCGCCTTTTTCAGATCGCATGTTCCTTCGACGACATCGACCAGATTGTAGACGATGCGGTTCTCAAGCCCCAGGATCAGGTCAAGGCTGCGCAGTCCGGTGTCGCCGTCAACAACGACGACCTTCTTGCCGAGCTTGGCCAGAGCCATCGAAATGTTGGCCGACGTCGTCGTCTTGCCGACGCCGCCCTTGCCCGAAGTTACTACAATAGCACGTCCTACCATGGGAAGATTCCTCCTCTGACGCGATGCGTCGCTGCTTTGATGATCTCTCATATCATACGCGCTCCGTTCGGGCGCGTTTTTTCCCGTCTGTGCGGAAGTCTTTTTCAGCGCGACTTCCAGCTTCGTCTTCAACCGCGACGGAGCCGGGCGCTTTTTCTTCGTCTTTTTCGCCATGACCCGGCCTCGTTTTTAGCGGTCCTTGGAATGAACGATGTCGCTGGCGACGAACACACCGCCTTCGACGTAGATCCTCACCGGGCGTCCCCACCATGGCGAAGCTCCCGGCTCCATGACGTTGCTGATCATCGAGCCGATGCGCATCTGATTGGTCCGGTAGCCTGTCGTGACGACGGAAGCGTTGTTGTTGCCCGTGCAGCCGGCATGGACCAGCCCTTCCAGATCGCCGAGGACAATGATCGATCCCGTCGCGCTGATTTCAGCGCCCGAGTGCAGCGGCCCGAGCATGAGCACGTCGCCCTCGTGGAACAGCGTCTGTCCCGAGCGCAGCGGCGTCGTGACGATCTTCAGGCTGCTGGGCGAAAAGAGCGAACGGTCGCCGCTGTCGAGCTTGAATCCCAGAGACGCGAGCGTATCGAGCGTCCCGCGATCGGTCGCCGCCCACAGCGTCACCGACAGGTTCATCGGGAAAACGACGTCGCGCAGGAATGCCAGCAGCCACGTGCGCGACACGGAAAGCGCCTTGAAGTCGATGATCAGCGGATGCGACAGGACAAGGGTGCCGGCATCGCGCAGCTCGGTCATCACATCGATGATCCCGGGGACCATTGCCCCCTCGAAGGCCACGCGCAGCGCACTGCCGCGGCCCTTGAAACTGAGCTCCTTTTTGCGGGAAGAAGGTTCCATTCGCGTTTAAGTCCTTTCACTGCAATGTATATGAATTTATCTCAGCTCGCCGCTGTTTTGGCCAAGCAGATAAGCCAGCATCTTTCCGACCAGCGGTCCGGCCACCTTGCCGCCGCTTTCGCCGCCTTCAATGAAGCAGACGACGGCATAGCGGGGTTTGGAAGCAGGGGCGTAGCCGGCGAACACGGCGTGGTCCTTACCGTGCGCGTGCTGGACCGTGCCCGTTTTACCGGCCAGCTCCACACCGTCCACCACGGCCCTGTGCCCCGTGCCGCCCTTGGCGACGACGGCGCGCAGTCCCTGCTGGACCAGGCGGAGCAGCTCAGGTCTCAGACGGGCGCTTGTTCCCTTAAAGTTGTCGATCCTGCGCACGTGCGGGCGGTAAAACGTGCCGCCGTTGGCAATCGTCGCGTAGACCGAGCACATCTGCAGCGGCGTCAACAACGTGTAACCCTGGCCGATCGACATGTTGACCGTGTCGCCCTTGAACCAGCCCTGGCGCAGAGCGCGTTTTTTCCACTCCGGCGACGGCAGGACACCCGACGCTTCGCCCGGCAGATCGATCCCCAACGGAGAACCGAGACCGAAGCGCTCACCGACTTCGTCGTACTTTTTTACGCCGACAAGCTGGCTCGTCTCGTAAAAGTACACATCGCACGAGTCGCGCAGCGCGCGGATGAACGTCTCACGCCCGTGTCCCCTTCTGCGCCAGCAGTGGTAGGAATTGCTGGCCAGATGGAAGACGCCGTGGCAGGTGATGGGAGTGTTCCGCCCCACCGCGCCAGATTCGAGCGCCGCGTACCCCGTCACGGCCTTGAAGATCGACCCGGGCGAATACTGTCCGTAGATCGCGCGGTTGAGCATCGGGCGGGCCTTGTTGAAATTCAGGTCGCGCCATTCGGCGGCCGAGACGCCCCAGGAAAGGGGGTTAGGATCGTAGGCGGGGTTCGAGCACATCACGATCACCTCGCCGTTGTTCACGTCGAGAGCCACGATCACGCCCTGACGGTCGCCGAGCAGCTTGAAGGCGTAGCTCTGCGCGCTGAGGTCGATCGTCAGCGTCAGGTCCTCGCCAATGCCCGGGAGCTTTTCGTCCAGGATCCGCCGCTGCCGGCCGCGCGCGTCAACTTCGACGGCGCGTTCGCCGACGGCGCCGCGGAGCGTGTTTTCGTAATACTTCTCCACGCCGCCCTTGCCGATCACGTCCCCGCCGATGTAGCCCTTCTCCTCGTCGGGCTCGGCGTTGCGAAGCTCGTTTTCGGAGATCTCGCCGACGTAGCCGACGATATGCGACGCCAGCGCCCCGGCAGGGTAACTGCGCCGCCAGACAGGCAGCGGGAAGAGCTCCTCGGGGAACTCGGGGTCTTCAAGCAGATTCGTCATCTGCAGCATCGTCAGGTTCGAGACGAGCGAGATCGCCCGGTACGGCGCCCAGAAGAGGTTCTTGATGCGCCGGTCGAGCGCTTCGGGATCGTGCGGAAGCCGCGAACGCTCCAGGGCGGCAAGAAATTTCTGCTTCACCTCGTCCTTCCTAAGGTCGAGAGGATAGCCCATGATGTCGAACGTCATCACATTCAGCGCCAGCGGCAGGCCGTTGCGGTCGTAGATCTGACCGCGCGCGGGCGGAAGACGCAGCAGACGCAGGCGGTTCTTCAGCGCCAGACCGACGTAGCGGTCGGCCCAGAGCACCTGAAAGAGGACCAGCGCCGCGGCAAGCAGCGCGATCGAAGCCGCCATGCCCGTGCGCCAGACGTTGAGCCGCGTGTCGGAAACCGAGCGGCGCGTGCTGCGCTCATAGCTCTTCGTCATAGCTGTACCGCCTTGTCAGGGACGCGGCGAGGACCGCCACGCCCGTCAGCAGCCACTGCGCGTTGAGGATCGTCATGATCCGGCCGGAAGTGACGCTGGCGTCCCAGAAGAGCAGGCGCGGCGGCGAGAGCACCATGCAGAGCGCGCCGTTGATGATCAGATACGGGATCATCTTGCGTCCGTCGCTGGGCACTTCGTACCACAGCCAGCGCGCCGCCAGGACGGCCGCGGTGTAGAGCGCGCCGCACAATCCCGGCACGCCGATCCAGCGCAGATCGGTCAGCAGTCCGCCGCAGAAAGCCGCAATCAGCCACGGCCAGAAACTGTCCGGTTCACGGCTGCGCGTAGCCAGGTTGAGCAGGCCGACGGCAAAGATCTCCGGCGCGAGAAACGTCTGCGTCATCAAAATCTGCGCCAGGTCCTGCGCGTACCAGCAGACAGCAAGGATCAGCAGAGCTTTCATGACTCTCCGCCCCCCGCTACGTGGACATACTGGATCCGAAAGAGATCAGCGCCGGTTTTCACGCGGTATTCATCGATTCCCGCCGTGACGGTCCGCCGTTCGCTCGTGAGCACGCCGATCGGCAGGCCCGGACGCAGGCGGCTGCCAAGCACGGTCAAGACTTTCATGCCGGGCTTGTAATCGCCGTCGGAAGGCAGATAGCGCAGCCACACGCCGCCTTCGTTGTCGCCGGTGACAACGCCGATTTCGCGCGTCTCCTCGACGACAACGGGAACGTAAAAGCTGGAGCTCGTGATCAGCCGCACCCAGGCGCTGTCACCCGTCTGCGACGTGATCACGCCCATCAGGTCGGAACCGTCGAGCACGGCCGCGCCCGGCTGAAAATGCTTCCCTTCGGCGCTGATCCGCAATTCCTCCCACCAGGTGCGGGGATCGCGGTACACAACGGGGAAACGGTTTTCCGGACGAGCATGACGGCGGAACTCCGCAGCGATCTTCAGGCCCATTTTCATCATCAGCTCGCGGTTTTCCTCGCGCAACTCGGCCAGCTCCAGAAGAAGCTGCCGGCGTTCCGCCGTCCAGCGCCGGAAACGGCCGATCGTGTCCATCGCCGTGACGGCGGGACGTTCCAGCGGCACGAGCAGCGAGGCAACGGCGTCCATCGCGCGCCGCGTGCCCTCACGCCCCGTCGAAACTAGTGCAAGCAGCGCGCAGGCGATGATGCAGGCGAGCGAAACGATCAGCTCACGCTCAAAATTACTGCGCTGAGACATTGCGGGGACCGCTTAAAGCTGGCTTTTATGGACCGTCGTGAGGATCCGCTTCATCTCGCCGAGGTTTTGCAGCGTCATGCCGACACCGTTGGCTACAGCATGGATGGGATCTTCGGCAAGGATGACCGGCGAGCCCAGCACGTTCGTCAGCTTCCGGGGCAGGCCGCGCAGCAGCGAGCCGCCGCCGGTGAGGACGATGCCGTTATCGACGATGTCGCGCGACAGTTCCGGCGGCGTCTGTTCGAGCGCCACCTTCACCATGTCCTCGATCCGCGAGACGATCGGCATCAGGACTTCACGCACTTCCACGGAACTGACGCGAGTCACCTTCGGCAGTCCGTCGGCAAGGTCGCGTCCCTTGACTTCCATTTCCAGTTCTTCGTCCAGCGGCATGACCGAGCCGATCTGGATCTTGACGTTTTCGGCCGTGCTTTCGCCGATCAGGAGCGCGTGCTTCTGGCGGAAAAGGCCGATGATCGCTTCGTCCATGCTGTCGCCGGCGGCACGCAGCGAGTTGCTGACGACAAGCCCGCCGAGCGAGATGACGGCCACTTCGCTGGTCCCCGAGCCGATGTCAAGCACCATGCTGCCCTCGGGCGCGCTGATGGGAAGCCCAGCCCCCAGCGCAGCCGCGATCGGCTCGTCGAGGATGTAGGCTTCGCGTGCTCCGGCGCCGAGCGCGGCGTCCACCACCGCTCGGCGCTCGACTTCCGTCACCTTGGCAGGGACGGAAACAACGACCTGGGGATTGGAAAAGTGTCCGGCGCGGCACGCCTTGCTGATGAAATGCCGCAGCACAGCCTCGGTCATTTCAAAATTGGCGATGACGCCGTCGCGCAGCGGTTTGATGACCGACACGCCGACGGGCGTCTTGCCGATCATCGCCTTGGACTCGTGTCCGTAGGCAATCACCTCGACGCCGCCGCGCGGCAGCTTGCGCACGGAGACGCAGGACGGCTCGTCATAGACGACGCCCTTGCCGCTCTGATAGACGACGATGTTGGAGGTGCCAAGGTCGATACCGACTCCGACGCCGCCTGATCTTCTGAATAACGCCACGATGGTTCCTCCTCAAAACGCCTTTTTACGTTTTGCGCAAAAAGGCAGATGGA
>JAEEUD010000117.1 GCA_016286835.1 Pyramidobacter sp.
TCAACTTCCTCATCCCCTCCGGCTCCGGCCAGGCTGCGGCGACCATGCCGATCATGGCCCCGCTGGCCGACATGCTCGGCATCACGCGCCAGGTGGCCTGCCTTGCCTTCCAGTTCGGCGACGGCCTCTCCAACATCCTCTGGCCCACGGCCGGCATCGTCATCATCTGCGGCCTCGGCGACATCCCCTACGACCGCTGGCTGAAGTGGTTCGGCAAACTGTTCCTCATCCTGCTCCTCGCCCAGATGGCGCTGCTCCAGGCAGCGATCGTGATCGGGCTGTAAAGATCCGCCTATCGCAAACCCGGCTTCGGCGTACTGTCCGAAGCCGGGTTTTTTGAATGGCTTTTTTTGATTTTTGCTCTTGCAACGCGGCGCTAAAAGAAGTATACTTTAAGCGCCGTAAAGGCGGTTTTAATTTTTTAAGGAGGTCTGGAACATGAATAAAAGTATTGTTGCGTTTGCGCTTGCAGCTTCCGTGCTCGTCGCCGGAGCCGCGTTCGCCGAGGTCGAGCTGAAGCCCCAGAAGCACGGTCAGTGCTACACGGCCGAGCAGCTGTTCACGAAAGACGTTGAAGGCGCCGGCGGCGGCCAGGGCACGCTGCACGGTCAGTTTGCGTTCCGCCGCGAGCAGGCGCTTCCGGAAGACGCCATCAAGGAGATCGGCTGGATGACGCTGAAGCCCGGCGCATATATCGGTCTGCATAAGCATGCGGACAACGAGGACGCCTACCTGATCATCTCCGGCAAGGGCGTTTTCACTGACGGCGACGGCAACGCCTGGGTCGTCGGCCCCGGCGACATGACGCTCGCCCGCCCCGGTCAGGCTCACGGCCTCGCCAATCTGTACAAGGAAGACCTCGTGTTCCTTGACATCATCGCCAAGAACGATAAGGCCGACATCGCATCGATGGTCAAGAATCCTACGCCTCAGTGCTTCACGCTGGGCAAGCTGTTTGAGAAGAACGTCGAGAAGGCCGGCGGCGGCAAGGGCACGCTGTTTGGCAAGTTCGCGTTCCGCCGCGAAAAGGCGACCGAGGATCAGGCGATCAAGGAGATCGGCCGCATGACGCTGAAGAAGGGCGACGCGATCGGTCTGCATCCCCATGTCGACAACGAAGACACCTACATCATCATTGCCGGTAAGGGCGTCTTCACCGGCTCGGACGGCAAGGACATCGAGGTCGGCCCCATGGCCGTCACCATCGCCGGCCCCGGCGAGAAGCACGCGCTGCGCAACGACAGCGACGCCGACCTGGTCTTCATCGACCTGATCGCCAAGAACAACGCCAACCCCGCTGCCGCGCAGAAGTTCCAGAGAGTTCCCGTCACGACCGCGAAATAAGAGTTCCGTGACGCGCTGAGTTTTTTGCGCAAGAGTTTGCCGCCGTCTGCCGTATTTTATCGGCAGACGGCGGCTCTTTTTGTGCGAGAGCACTCATGCAGTTTCACATGGCAGTAATGACGTCGTTAAAATCCAGACTGTTTCTCCAATAAAACGCTCATATCCCTTAGGGGCGAGTCCATGTATCCGCCCGGCGTTCGATGCAATGCTGCAATCGGCGTCGGGCGGCCACGCTGGGCCGCCCCTGCATCTATGCACATGCATAACGCAAATATCATCGGACTCTGCTCCGCTGTTTTAAAAACAATCTTGACTTCGACCGCGCTCAAAGGGGTAGAATCATGACAGAATTTCGTTTGAAGGAGTGAGCGGTTATGAAAAAGTTTCGTCTGATCCTTTCTGTTGCCCTTCTGGCGCTGGCTTCGTGTGCGTTCGCCGATGTGCCGAAGGTGTACATGACAAAGAACATCACGCCCGCCGGGCTGGTCGCCGTGTACAGGGCGATGAACTGGAAGCCCGTGGGCAAAGTCGGCGTCAAGCTGAGCACGGGCGAACCGCCGGCAAGCAACTATCTGCGCCCGGCGCTGGTGAAGGACGTGGTGCAGCTGGTGAACGGCACGATCGTGGAGTGCAACACGGCCTACGGCGGTGCCCGAAGCAACGCGGAGAGCCACATGAAGGTCGCTGAAGAGCACGGCTTCACGGCGATCGCCCCGGTCGACATCCAGGACGCGAAGGGCGAGACGGTGCTGCCCGTGAAAGGCGGCCAGAGGCTGAAGGAGAACTATGTCGGCGCCAGCTTCAACGATTACGGCTCGTATCTGGTGCTGAGCCATTTCAAGGGGCACGCGATGGCCGGCTACGGCGGCGCGATCAAGAACATCAGCATCGGTATGGCCTCGTCGTCGGGCAAGCTGTGGATCCACACAGGCGGGATCAGCCGTTCGAGCTGGGGCGGCGGCACGCACGACGCCTTTCTCGAGGCCATGGCCGACGCCGCCAAGGCAGTCTCCGACGCGCGGTCCGGCCGCATGGCCTATATCAACGTGATGAACCGCCTGTCGGTCGACTGCGACTGCGACGGAACGCCCGACGAGCCCGACATGCACGACATCGGCGTGCTGGCCTCGACCGATCCCGTGGCGCTGGATCAGGCCTGCCTCGATCTGGTCTGGAAAGCGCCGGACAGCGCCAAGCTGAAGGAGCGCGTCACGTCGCGCAACGGCTTCCACACGCTTGAAGCCGCCGATAAAGTCGGCCTCGGCAGCCGCAAGTACGAGCTGGTCGTGATCGACTGATCCGGGCTCCGCGCCGGCGTTTTCGCCAGGCGTTTCACGTGGAACACGACATGAAAAACGGCTTCACGCTCCGGTAATTTTCCGGGAGCGTGAAGCCGTTTCCTTTGTCCCATGTGGAACAAAAAACGATTACTGATTGAGCTCACCCGCTTTATGCACAAGCCGCGCGCCCAGCTCGAACGCGTTTTGCAGGTCGACGGGGAACTGCTCCTCGCGGTGTTTTGCCTTGTGCGCGCCGTCGAACAGGGTCACGTCGTAGCGCGAATAATCGGTGAACTGCATCGTGTCGCAGCTGTACAGCGTCTCGCTGTAGCCGAAGAGCAGTTCAAGCGCGCCGGCATTGGGCGACAGGAGCACGGGATAGTTGACTTTCTCCATCATTTCTGTCGGGCAGTTCATCGTGTAGATCATCGCCGTGGGCACGGTCTTTTTGAGGATGCGGCGCCCCTCGGTCTTGTAGGCCAGCACGGGGAACAGCAGACGCTCCAGGAACGAGCGCGTCGGCCCGGTCGGGTAGCTGAAATACACCGGACTGCCGATGACGATCACGTCGGCGGCACGCGCCTTTTCGAGCACAGGCGTGAGCGGGTCGCGAAACGCGCAGAGGCCGTTCGTGCGATTGCCCTTCACCTTGCAGGCAAAGCAGCTGACGCAGCCCTTGAAGGCCATGTCGTAGAGGTGGACGATCTCGGTCTCAGCGCCCGCTTCGGCCGCGCCTTTGGCGGCGCTTTCCAGCATCTTGTGCGTGTTCCAGTTTTTACGCGGACTTCCGTTGACAAATAAAGCTTTCATACAAAATACCCCCCCTGTGTTCATTGATATGCGGCATAAGTGTACCGTGACGGAGGCTATTTGACAAGAATCGCTGTTTCTTTTTGTTCTGAAAACTGCTATAATTCTTGAAATTTCCGTCCGCAGACGGAAGCAATCATCGAAAGAGAGTGAGGCTGTATCATGAAATTCCTGCGGCAATGCAGCGTCATCCTTGCGGCGACCGCCGCCGGCGAGCTGACGCGATATTTTATCCCTCTGCCGGTCCCGGCCAGCATTTACGGTCTCGTCTATCTGCTGCTCGCGCTGATCTTCAAGGTCGTGCGCGTGGAACAGGTGAAGGACGCCGGCGCGTTCCTGGTCGAGACGATGCCGGTGATGTTCATCGCCCCGGCGACGACGCTGATCGCCTACTGGGCGCAGATCAAAAGTTTCTTCGTGCCGTTCATGACGATCGTGCTCGTTTCCACGGTGGTCGTGCTGGGCCTGACAGGCAAGGCGACCGACCTGCTGATCGAGCGCCGGACCAAAAAAGGAGGCGCGCAGAATGGATAAAGTCTTCGCCTCTTCGGCCACGCTGGGGGCCGTGTTCAGCCTCGGCGCGTTCTGGCTTGGCTGTGCGATCCAGAAGCGGTTCCGTCTGGCGATCCTCAATCCGCTGCTGATCGCCATGGCGATCGTGATCGCGACGCTGGTCATCTTCGACATCAAGCAGGAGTCGTACTACCAGAGCGCCAAATTCATCACCTGGTTCCTCAACCCGGCGACGGTGGCGCTGGCCATCCCTTTATATCAGAAACTCGACGAACTGAAAAAAAATCCTGCCGCGATCGCTTTCGGCCTGTGCGTGGGCGTGCTCTCCAGCCTCACGGGCATCCTCGTGATGGCGGTCCTGTTCGGCATCTCTCACGCCGAGTACGTGACGCTGCTGCCCAAGTCGATCACCACAGCCATCGGCATGGCGCTGTCGGGCGAGATGGGCGGCAATCCGGCCATGACCATGGCGGCCATCTTCATCACAGGCCTGTTCGGCAACATCTTCGCCGAGCCGCTGTGCAAACTGTTCCGCGTGAAACACGCGATCTCGCGCGGGCTGGCGATCGGTGCGGCGTCGCACGCGATGGGCACTGCCAAAGCGATGCAGATGGGCGAAACGGAAGGCGCGATGAGCAGCCTGGCGATCGTCATCTGCGGTCTGATCACCGTCGTCGGAGCGAACGTGTTCGCGTACCTGTACTGATCGATTTGCTTTGAAAAAACCGTTTTGCTGCGGCAGAACGGTTTTTTTCATGCCGTTCGCTTTTACTCTGTTTTTCTGCTAAAATTGGTTCGTTCGACAGAAGTCCCTCATACATATCCGCGCCCGGAACGTGGATCGAGCGACCGCGCCCAGGCGCTTTCGAGGTGAAATGGTATGTTCAACGTCAACAAGCTGCATCTGCTGTCTTTTCGTGTGATCCTCCTCGGCTTTCTGCTGGTGATCCTCGCCGGGGCAGGGCTGCTGGCGCTGCCCTGGGCTGCGGCAGACGGGCAGCGCGTCTCCCTGCTGGACGCGCTCTTCACGTCCACGTCCGCCGTCTGCGTGACGGGACTGATCGTCCGCGACACGGCCGCGGGCTGGTCGCTCTTCGGAAAGTCCGTGATCCTGCTGCTGATCCAGATCGGCGGCCTCGGCGTGGTCACGACGGCCGCCGTGTTTTCCGCCATGCTGGGAAAGCGCATCAGCCTGCTGGAGCGCAGCATCGTGCAGGATTCCGTCTCCGCGCCCCATCCGGCCGTGGTGATGCGCTTCACTCAGTTCATCCTGGCAGTGACGCTCGTCATGGAGCTGATCGGCGCGGTCCTGCTTCTGCCGGATCTCGCCGCGGAGTTCGGTCTGGGCAAAGGCGCCTGGATGGCTGTTTTCCACTCCGTCTCCGCGTTCTGCAACGCAGGATTCGACCTGATGCCCGCTTCGGCCGGCACCTTTTCACTGATCAGCCGCGCCGGCAGCGCGTTTTTCAACGTCGTCGTGATCCTGCTGATCACCGTCGGCGGGATCGGCTTCTGGACGCTGGAAGACCTGTTCGTCCAGCGCGGGCGGCTTTCCGCCTGCGGCCTGCAGACCAAGCTGATCCTCGCTTCCAGCGCCGTGCTCGTGCTGCTGCCCGCCTTGTATTTTTACTGCTGCGAGTTCGAGTCGCTGCCGACCGGAGAGCGTGTTCTGGCCTCCCTGTTCCAGTCGGTGACCACGCGCACGGCTGGGTTCTGCACGGCTGATTTCGCGGCGATGAGCGAGCCTGGGCTGCTGCTGACGATCTGCCTGATGCTCACGGGCGGTTCGCCCGGATCGACCGCCGGCGGCATGAAGACGACCACGCTGGCCGTCCTCGTCATCTCAGCGCTGTCGGTGTTCCGCCGCCAGAACGACGGGACCGCGTTCGGCAGGCGCATATCCACGGAAACGGTGCGAAGCGCCGCCGCGATCCTCGCCGTCTACCTCGGGCTGTTCATCACGGCCTCGGCCGTCATCTGCGGCGTCGAGAAACTGCCGCTTCTGACCTGCATGTTTGAATCGGCTTCCGCGCTCGGGACAGTCGGGCTGTCACTTGGCGTCACGGCAAAACTGGGGGCGCTTTCGCGGTGTATCCTCATCTGTCTGATGTACGTCGGCCGCGTCGGCGGCCTGACGCTGATCTTCGCGGCCGTGCCCGCGGGCGCGCAGATCGCCGCGCGATTCCCCGAAGAACGCGTTTCTGTCGGGTAAAATAAGGAGGACGTCATGAAAAACATTCT
>JAEEUD010000118.1 GCA_016286835.1 Pyramidobacter sp.
GAAAAAGCGTCTGGCTGTTTTGAGCTAGATCGCGCGTTTGTAAATTCGATTTGGAGAGTCAGAGAGAACGCGAGCCGCTTGGGGGCATTTCCCCAAACGGCTCGCGCGCTTTTATCCTCGTCAGACGTACAGCTCGGCCACGGAGTAAAGCGCGGCTTTGCCGGCCATGAAGATCTTCTTCCCCTCGCGGCGGCAGTAGAGCGTCCCGCCGCGCTTCGAGGCCTGATAGGCGATGAGCTCGTCCCTTCCGAGCGCGTCGGCCCAGTAGGGGATGATGTGGCAGTGCCCGGAGCCGCAGACGGGATCTTCAGGCACGGACAGCTTGGGCGCGAAGCTGCGCGACACACAGTCGGCATCGCTGCCGCGGGCAGTGATGTGCAGCAGCAGGCCGTCGATCTGCGTGATCTTTTCCAGATCGGGCACCGCGTTCCGCACGTCGGCTTCGTTCGGCAGCACGCAGAGCAGGTCGCGCGCCATGAACGCGGACAGGGGGCGCACACCGATGGCTTCAGCCATCGCGTCGGTGACCGGCACAGGTTTGAGGTCGTACGCGGGGAACTCCATCTCGTACAGATCGTCTTTTTTCGACACGATCAGATCGCCCGACAGGGTCGTAAAGACCACGCGCGGCGCGTTCTTCTCGTAAAAGTTCAGCAGCACGAACGCCGTCGCCAGCGTGGCGTGTCCGCACAGGTCGATCTCGCCGCCCGGGGTGAACCAGCGCAGATGGTATTTTTCGCCCTCTTTGACCGTGAAAGCCGTCTCGGAAAAGTTGTTCTCGCGCGTGATGTTCATCATCAGCTCTTCGGGCAGCCACGAATCAAGGACGCACACGGCGGCCTGGTTGCCGTGGAAAACGGAATCGGTGAACGCATCGACGACGTACTGTTTCATTGAAATATCTCCTTTCGAGGTTTGCGCGGGGAAACGCTCGTTCCTGCCGCTTGTCTTTTCGTTGGGGCAAGTATATACTCGGGAACAGAATAAGTAAAACTGAGAATCTGCATGTTCACATTCAAAAAATTTATTTGAAGGAGGGGGACGATGGAGCGATACATCGCGCTTGCCAAGGTCGTCGAGCTGGGCAGCTTCACCCGTGCGGCAGAGATCCTCGGCTACACGCAGCCGGCGATGAGCCAGATGGTCGCGTCACTGGAGCGCGAGCTGGGGTTTAAACTGCTGTACCGCTCGCGCTACGGCGTGCGGCCGACGCCCGAGGGCGAACGTCTGCTGCCCGCGGTGTCCGCAAGCGTCGCGCAGTTTCAGACGATGCAGAACATCGCCGGCGAGATCCGCGGTCTGGAAAGCGGCATCGTGCGCATCGGCACGATATCGAGCGTGTCGTGTCACTGGCTGCCGCCGGTGATCCGCGAGTTCTGGGAACGCTACCCGAACGTGCGGCTCATCGTGCATCAGGGCGATTACACGACGATCCCGGAGTGGGTGCGGACGGGCGAGGTCGATTTCGGTTTCGTCACGCCCGACGCCGTGCCCGGCACCGACACGCGCTTTATCAAGACCGGCAGACACTGCGCCTGCCTGCCGAACGATCATCCGCTGGCGAAAAAGAGCGCGCTCACGCTGCACGATCTGGCGCCCGAACCGTTCCTGCTGCTGGAGGAGGGCATTTACAGCGAGCCGCTTGCCGCCTTCCGCGACGCCGGGATCGAACCGAAGGTCCGCATGACGATGCACGACGATTATTCGATCCTCTCGATGGTCGAACACGGACTCGGCGTGACCATCCTGCCCGAACTCGTGCTGCGCCGGCAGGGCTATGACATCGCCGTCAGGCCGCTCGATCCGCCGCTTCTGCGCCGCCTCAGCCTGATCACGCGCGAGAAAAGCAGCCTGCCGATCGCCGCAAAACGATTCATCGAGCTGCTGATCGAATCCTCCGACCGCCTGCCGTAAAACCGCCATCGCGCGCTGTGTTCCACATGAAACATAACGCTTGGCGCCTGACATTCTTTTTTCGGTCAAGTTCATAAAGAACGATCTTTCCGTTTTCGCGTGAACCCGCCGGAAAAAGTCATGGTACAATGGAAACGGCGTAAAATTCCGTACCGGCTGTTTTTTTGATGAAAAGGAGCTGTCGCAATGGAACGCATCGGTTTCAACGAACTCAACCCGCGGATCCCTCTCCCGGACGCGGCGGCGGAGGAAGCGTCGAACGCGCGCTGGTCGCAGGTCGCCAAGCCGCTGAAAAGCCTCGGCGCGCTCGAAGACCTGGTCACGCGCATCGCTGCCGTGAAGGGACAGGCGCGTTTTTCCATCAAACGGCGAGCGCTCGCCGTGATGTGCGCCGACAACGGCGTGATCGCGCAGGGCGTGACGCAGACGGACGAATCGATCACGGCGCTGGTGGCTGCCGATCTGGCGAAAGGATGCTCGTCGGCCAACCTGATGGCCCGCGTCGCCGGGTGCGACGTGATTGCCGTGGACGTTGGCGTGAAAAATCCCCCGGCCGTGGAAGGGATCGTGAACAGACGCATCGCGCCCGGCACGCGCGATTTCACGCAGGAACCGGCGATGACGCGCGAGCAGGCGTTCGCCGCCGTGTGGGCCGGCATCGACACGGCGGAGGAACTCGCCGGCAAGGGATACGAGCTGCTGCTGACGGGCGAGATGGGCATCGGCAACACCACGACAGGCGCAGCCGTGACCGCAGCGCTGCTGGGCGTGCCTCCGGAAAGGATCACGGGGCGCGGCGCGGGTCTTTCAAGCGAAGGGCTGGAACGCAAGATCGACGCGATCAGGCGCGGCTTTCGCCTCCACGGTCCCAATCCGGCCGACCCGCTCGACGTGCTGAGCAAGCTGGGCGGTTTTGACATCTGCGCGATGGCGGGCCTGTTCATCGGCGGCGCACTGTTCCGCCTGCCGACGGTGATCGACGGCGTCATCAGTGCCGTAGCGGCGCTCGCGGCGACGCGGCTGTGCCCGGCCTGCAAGACAGCGATGATCCCCAGCCACATGTCGTCGGAGCCGGCGGCGGAGCGGATCTTCGACGCACTCGACATGAGGCCCGTCATCAACGCCGGCCTGCATCTGGGCGAGGGCACGGGCGCGCTTTGTCTGCTGCCGCTGCTGGACATGGCCATGTCGCTGTACGACGGGTTGGTCTTTGCCGACATCGGCATGGAAGCTTACACGCCGCAGGTGTGATGTTCCACGCGAAACACCGTCCCCGGACAAAACTGCAAAAAGGAGTTTTCACAATGGGCGAAAAGATCGACGCTTTGAACACGAAACCTGAAGACTGCAAATACTCGTTTTTCAGCCATAAGGAGTGCGAATTCTTCCCCTGCCACAAGGGCGCAGATCCCGACAATTTCAACTGTCTGTTCTGCTACTGCCCGCTCTACGCGCTCGGGCGCGAATGCGGCGGAAATTTCCGTTACCTCGACAACGGCATCAAGGACTGCACGAACTGCCTGCTGCCGCACAGCCGCAAGAGCTATTCGCTGATCGTCTCGCGTTTTCAGAACATCGTCGAGGCGATGAAGACGATCGAACAGGCACGCGCCAAAAACGCCGCCCCGACGGCCGAAAACGGGCAGTGATGTTCCACGCAAAACAAACTTTGCGGAGAGCGTCATGCTGATCCTCGTCACCGGCGGCAACGGCAGCGGCAAGAGCCGTTTTGCCGAATCCGTCGCCGCGGGATTCGGCGGGACTAAATATTACGCCGCGACGATGATCCCTTACGGCCCCGACGGCGAGGCGAGAAAGCAAAAACATATCGCCCAGCGCGCGGGGCTCGGCTTCGTCACGGTCGAGTGCCCGTTTGCGCTCGGCGCAGTCCCCGCGAACAAGGAGGATCTCGTTCTGCTGGAGGACGTGAGCAACCTGCTGGCAAACACGATGTTCGACGTGGAACATTTTCTGCCGCCGGCCGCCGTCGAAGCGGATATCATCGCGCTGGAGAATCGCTGCAAGGTTCTGATCGCCGTGACGATCGGCGGTCTGACGGGCGACGGCTGCGACGAGGAGACGAAACGCTACGTCGCCGAGCTGAACGCGCTGAATACCCGCCTTGCAGAACGCGCGCAGACGGTTGTCGAACTTCGTGACGGAACGCCGCGCGTCGTCAAAGGAGAAATTTCATGGACGTTTTAAAATCGCTCTGCGTAGCGCTGTCGACCTACACGGCGCTGCCGATGCCGCAGTTTGACTGGGACGAGAAATCGCTCGGACTGTCTTTCTGCTTTTTGCCCGTCGCCGGCGTGCTGATCGGGCTGCTGCTCTGGCTGTGGCTGCGCATCTGCTGGTGGTGCGGCACGGGCATCGTGCTGCGTGCCGCCGTCTGCACCGTCATTCCTCTGTTCGTCACCGGCGGGATCCACATGGACGGATTCTGCGACACGGTGGACGCTCTGTGCTCGCATCAGGAGCGCGAGAAGTGCCTGGAGATCATGAAGGACTCTCGAGCCGGCGCGTTCGCCGTCATCTTCGCGGGCGCTTATCTGCTCACAAATTTCGCCCTCGCTTCGGAAGTGAGCGGGCGGCCGGGCGTGTACTGCCTGATCTTCGCACTGTCGCGCGCTGTTTCCGTCCTCTCGGTGACGGGGTATCAAAACGCGCGCGGAGAGGGGATGCTGGCGACGTTCCAAAAGCCGGCCGCGCGAAAGCTTGTCAGCCGCGTCGCCTGGGGCTGGATCGCCGTCTGCGCGCTCTGCATGGATCTGGCCGATCTGTATGCCGGCACGGGCGCGCTGCTCGCCGCCGTGATCGTCTGGAACCGTTATCACGCCGCGGCGCTGAAGCGCTTCGGCGGCATCACCGGCGACACGTCGGGCTTTCTCGTGCAGACGCTGGAGCTTGCCATGATGGCCGGCATGTACGCGGGGCAGTGCGTGGAGATCTCGGGGTTCATCCTGTGGAGATCGTTCTGATCCGCCACGGCCGTACGGCCAGCAACGATGCGAAACGCTATCTGGGACGGAGCGACGAACCGCTCTCACGGGGCGGCCGCGAACAGGCCCACGCGCTTTTCTCGTCCGGACTGCCGCCCGTTGAACGCGTCTTTTCCAGCCCGCTGAAACGCTGTCTGGAAACGGCAGCGATCGCCTATCCCGGGCAGCCGCCCGTCGTCGTGCCCGAATTCGTCGAGATCGACTTCGGACGGTTTGAGGGACGCACACACGATCAGCTGACGGCCGAAGAACCGGCCTATACGGCGTGGCTGGCCTCGGGCGGTACGAGCGCGATCCCGGGCGGAGAGACGCAGACGGAACTGCGCGCCAGATGCCGCACGGGCTTTTTGCGCATGACAGCCGCAGCCGCCGGAATGGAGCGGATCGCCGCCGTCGTACACAGCGGCGTGATCATGGCGGTCCTAGCCGAGTTCGCCCGACCGCCGCGCGCCTTTTACGACTGCTTCGTACAAAACTGCCAGACAGTGCTGTGCGGTTGGGACGGCGAGTTTCTGACAGTGAAAGGCGGCGACCTGAAATGAACGGCATTTATTCGCTGGTCGCGCTGTGTGCGGGCTTCACGCTCGATCTGATCCTCGGAGATCCGCACGGCTGGCCTCACGTGGTGCGCCTGTGCGGATCGCTGATCGCACACACGGAAAAAACGCTACGACCGCTGTTTCCCCGCACAAAAGGCGGCGAACGGTGCGCCGGGGCTCTGCTCGTCCTGATCGTCGTGAGCGTCTGCGTCGGCGTACCGATGGCGATTCTGAAAGCGCTTTACGCTTTTTCCCCTGTCGCCGGATGCGTGCTGGAAAGCCTTCTCTGCTACCAGCTGCTTGCCGCCCGGGCGCTGCGCGACGAAAGCCTGCCCGTGTACGAAGCGCTGAAAAAGGACAATCTGCCGGCTGCGCGCGCGGCACTTTCGATGATCGTCGGACGCGATACGAACGTGCTCGACGAAACGGGAGTGATCAAGGCGACGGTTGAGACCGTAGCTGAAAACGCCAGTGACGGCGAAGTCGCGCCGCTGTTCTGGATGGCGCTGTTCGGCGTCGCCGGCGGATGCTTCTACAAGGCCGTCAACACGATGGACTCGATGATCGCCTACAAGAACCCGCGCTACCGCCACTTCGGCACCTGCGCGGCGATTCTGGACGATCTGGTCAACTTCATTCCCGCGCGGCTGGCCGGCCTGCTGATGGTCGTATCGGCAGGCCTGTGCGGCTGCGACGTGAAAAATGCCTGGCGCGTCTTTTGCC
>JAEEUD010000119.1 GCA_016286835.1 Pyramidobacter sp.
AAAAAAATTTTGCTCATTGACGGACACGGGATCGCGTTCCGCGCGTTCTTCGCCGTTCCTATGCTGAATGCGCCCGACGGCACGCCGACCAACGTGCTGGTGGGATTCTTCAACATGTTTGCCCGCGCCCGGCACATCTGGAAGCCCGACGAGGTCTTCTGTGCGTTCGACATGAAAGGCCCCACGTTCCGCCACCAGCTTTATCCCGATTACAAGAGCACTCGCAAGCCGACGCCCGATGAGTTCAAAGTGCAGATCCCGCTGCTGCACGAAATGCTGCCGCTGCTCGGCGTGCGGCTGATGGAACGCGAAACGGTGGAGGCCGACGACCTGATCGGCTCGGCGGCGTGTCAGTTCACCTCACGCGGTGACGAGGCACTGATCCTCACCTCCGACAAGGACATCATGCAGGTGCTCCGCCCGGGCGTGAAGATTCTTCGTCCCGGCAAGGGCGTTTCTTCGTTTGACGAGTACGATGAGACAGTGTTCAGTGAAAAATACGGCTTTCCTCCCTCGGGCATGGTCGATTACCTGGCGCTGATGGGCGACGCGGTGGACAATATAAAAGGTATCCCAGGCGTCGGCGAGAAAACGGCTGCCTCGCTGCTGCGCGATTACGGCTCGATCGAGAACATCATCGCCCACACCGACGAGCTCAAGCCGGCCCTGCGCAAAAAGATCAGCGAGCACGGGCAGACGGCTCTTGATAACCGAGTCCTCACACGGCTGAAATGCGACGAGGATCTGAACGAGTTCACTGCGTCGGCTCCGGCCGTCGATCTGGAGGCGTTCGCGCGCAAATGTGCTTCCCTCGGCATGAAAAAAGTCGCCGAGACGTTCGGCGCCTCTCTGCCCTCCCGACGGGACGACGTTCAGCCACTTTCGCTCGACGAAGAACCCGCGCCGAACGATTCTTTGAACGAACCGATTCCCGTGATCCCTCCCGCCGGTGCCATATCACTCGATGCCATCCTGCTGGCGCCGCGCCTTGCGCTCGATCTTGACGAGACGAAATTCGTGCGCAGTTTTTCGCCCGATCCGACTCTCTCTGCCGCGCTCGGCGTTGTTCTCGCCGCTCCCGACGGCAGCTGGTGGCGGGGCACGTTTGCCGATCTCACCCCGCGTCTGCCTGAGCTTGCAGGACACACGCTCGTCACGCTCGACGCAAAGTCCGTCTGGTATCTCACAGAACTGCCCGCCGCGTGCTCCGTCTTCGACATCAAATCAGCGTATTATCTGCTTCACCCCGACCTGGAGACCTACGACGCCGCCAAAGAGCTCGGCCTTTCCTTCTCACCGGAGCGCGCGCTGCGGCTGCTGTCGCTTGGTAAAGTTCTGGAACGCCAGATCGACGCGCAGAAGATGCGGCCCGTGCTGACCGAGATCGACACGCCGCTGATCCCCGTGCTCGTGTCGATGGAGCGCCGCGGCATCCGCCTCGACCGCGGGAAGATGACCTCGCTGTCAGACGAGCTTGACGCGCGCATCGCGGAGCTGACCGAATCCATCCGGACCGCCGTGGGTTCGGAGGTCAACCTCAACTCCCCCAAGCAGGTCGGCGAGATGCTGTTCGAGAAACTCGGCCTGCCTGTCATCAAGAAGACCAAGACCGGCTACTCCACCGACGTGTCCGTGCTCGAACAATTGCGCGACATCTGCGGCGAGCGCTGCCTCGTACCCGCGCAGCTGCTTGAATACCGCGAACTCAGCAAGATGTCATCCGGCTTCGTTCAGCCGCTGCTGGCCGCCGCCGGAGCCGACGGGCTGATCCACAGCACATTCGAGGCCCTCGTCACCGGTACGGGACGACTGAGCAGCAGGGACCCAAACATGCAGAACCTGCCCGCTTACAGCGGCTGGGGCGCGCGTATCCGCGACTGTCTCATCCCCGCAGAAGAAGGGAACTGTTTCGTCGCCGCCGACTACTCGCAGATCGAACTGCGCGTACTCGCCCACCTCTCGGGAGATCCTCAGCTGATCTCCATCTTCAACTCTGACAGAGACATCCACACCGAGACGGCTTCGCTCATCTTCGGTCTGCCGCCGGAAGCCGTTACCAAAGAACTGCGCCGCAGCGCCAAGACTGTCAGCTTTGGACTGATCTACGGCATGAATGTCTTTGGTCTCGCCGCGCGCCTTGGGACCGACCGCAACAGCGCAAACCGCATCATTGAGGCATATTTTGCTGCGCTGCCCGGCGTGCGCGATTACATCACTACCAGCCAGGCCAAGTCTCTGGCCGACGGCTATACGACGACGCTTTTCGGCCGCCGTCGTCCCATGGACGAAGTGAGCACCGGCAACGGCAAACGGGATCATCAAAAACGCGTCGCCATCAACTCCCCTATCCAGGGGACGGCCGCCGACATCACCAAGATCGCCATGAACAGGGCGTTCGAACATTTTGCCGGCACCGGCACGCACATGGTGCTCCAGGTCCATGACTCGATCGTCTGCGAATGTCCTGCCGATCAGGCCGAAAAGTGCGCCCGCGAACTGGCCGAAGTGATGGAAAACGCCGTGAAGCTCTCCGTTCCCTTGAAAACCGAGCAGACCACCGGCAAAACCCTTGCGTCAGTCTAGCCATTTTTCGGACTTTTGTGATAGAATTCAAAGGCTGAAAAGCAAATTCGCTCACTGAACTTTTGAAAGGAGTCTCTACTTTGTTACCGCTTACCGCTTTACGCACCCAGATCAAATGGATCCTCGCCGTGTTCATCGTCATTTTCACCGCCTCCGTCGGCTTTATGTACGGCACCGGCGGTTCGCGCTCGAACAACGAGCGCAGCGGCGATTTCGTCGTCGCCAAGATCAACGGCGAAGAACTGCACATCAGCGTCTTCCAGCAGCACCTGCGCAACTTCATCGAGAGGAACCGCATCCGCGACCTCTCCGACAAGCAGATGCCCCTCATCTACAAAGCCGTGCTCGACGAGATGGTCAGTAACCGCGCCGTCATCGACGAGGTGAACCGCCTGAAGATCTCCGTCCCCGCCGAAGATGTGAACAAGCAGCTCAAGCAGATCGAGAGCCAGTACGTCACCCGCGAACAGTTCATGCAGGTGCTGCGCAGCCAGAACAGTTCGCTCGAGCAGGCCAAGGCTGAGATCGCCCGTCAGCTTTCGATCGAGAAGATGCTGGGCGACGTCGCCGGCGGCGTGGTCGTCAGCGATGACGAAGTTGCCAAGCTCTATGACATGCTCCAGGGCAACTTCACCCAGCCCGCCGGCATCGAAGCCGATTTCGCCCAGGTGAAGACGAAAGAAGCCGCCGAGAAGCTGATCGAAGCCGCCAAGACCGGCGACTGGGGCAAGGCCGTCGAGCTCGTGTCCGCCGACGTGAAGATCTCCAGCGAAGCCGGCAAGCCCGAGCGCATCGCCGAGACCGAGATGAAAGATAAGCTCGAGCCCGTTTCCAAGCTCGCCGACGGAGAATTCAGCGCCCCTATCGAAGTGAGCAGCCAGGACTACTTCGTCTTCCACCGCGTCCGCGCCGTGAGCGAGGAAGTGCGCCCGCTCTCCGAAGTGTCCGAAGGCCTGAAGAACATGCTCCTCCAGAGCAAGAAGGCCGAAGTACAGCGCGACTACGTCAAGGGATTGGCCGACAAGATGAAAGTCGAGATCGTTGCCGAAGACCTCTTCACCGTTCCCAGCGACGACGTGAAGCCCGAGACCGCCAGCGCCGACCAGAAGCCGGCAGAGGAAGTCAAGCCGGCCGAAGAGAAAAAAGCCGAAGATGTGAAGCCGGCCGAGACTCCCGCGACGACCGAGCAGAAGCCCGCCGAGGAGAAAAAAGCCGAAGATGTAAAACCCGCTGACGCTTCCGCCGCAGCTGAACAGAAACCTGCCGAGGAGAAGAAAGCCGAAGATGTGAAGCCGGCCGAAGCCCCCGCGCCCGAGCAGAAGCCCGAAGCCGAAAAGCCCGCAGCGGAACAGGCAAAGTAATTCCTAAGACGCTCTACAAAAGAAACGAGCCGGCCATGAGTGACTTTTTCTGAGAGCACTCATGGCCGGCTTTATCGTAGAAGCCGCTTAACAATGAAAGAATCCCCCGAGCGAAACGTGCGTTTCGTTCGGGGGATTCTTTCATGTTCGATTCGTTTGCCGCAGCAGAGCATTACTTCCCCTGCTGCAACCGCTTGGTGATCTCGTCGAACTCCTTGCGCACGCCGCTGTTGTCGAAGATCTGGATCTCCGGCAGCTGCATGGTGGCGAGCACGTCAAACAGCTGCAGGCCGCTGTGGATCACGGTGTCCATGTCGCTGATGTGCTGCACGGTCGAGTAGGTGTTGACGGCCACTTCGCGGTCGCGCTTGATGCTGCGGATACACTTTTCAACACTGGCTTTCTGCATCGAAAGCAGCTTGCTGTACTGTCCGGCGGCCTTCACGGTCAGTTCGTTGGACTCGGCGTTGGCACGCAGGATGTTCTTCTGCTCGCGCGTGAAATCCTGCCGGGTCAGACCGGCGCGGGCTTCCTTGAGCGAGGCGCTGGCACCTTCGGAGATGCTCTGGACGCGCGGCGCCCATTCCTTGTCGATCTTGTCGATGAAACCGTACTGACTGTCGAGCAGCACGTCGATCAGCGTGACGTACATCCCATAGTACTTGCGAGCCACGGTCGTGTCAGCCTTGTTCTGCGCCATCAGCTCGGCGATCTGCTGCGTTACGCCCTTGACGTTCTCGAAGATGACGGCGTTTTTCAGCAGGCTGTCGCCGACGACGGACGAGAACAGCACCTCGGCCTGCTGATCGGTCAGCTTCATGCCCCAGCTGCGCAGTTCGGCTGCGATCTTGTCGCGAATGTCGCGCAGCTCGCGGTTCAGTCTCTTGATGTCCTTCTCCGCCTTGGCGATCTTCTTGTCGCAGTCGGCCACCGTGTCGGTGAAGGGGTTGTAGGACTTGTCCGGAGCGCCGATACGCTTGTTCTTGTAGTGCTCGATCTCGGCGTACAGCTCGGGCAGGCGTTTTTTGATCACTTCGCTGCGATCGACCAGCTTCATCGCATCGGCGGAGAGCAGGATCTCCTGCGCGTCGCGAAGGACCTTTTTGATCTTTTCGTTCGTCTTCTGCTTGTCGGCGCCGAGCCACGAGCTCTCCGGCAGACGGTCGCGCTTGCCGCGCAGGACGGTGGCCTCGTCGAGCATCTCGGTCAGCTTGTTCCATTTCGACATCACCGCTTCCGGCAGCGCCGCGAAGGCGCGCCCCGCGAAAAACATGTTGCCGCCCGCGCACGCGGCCGCGAGAAGAAGCGTTCCCAACAACGCGCCTTTGAACTTTTTCATTCCTGGTTGTACCTCCCTGGATTGTGATCGGAGTTATCGCCCGCGCGCATATCCCGCGGGCGCCCTTTTAATACAGGATTTTCACTGTCCTGTCAATGGTAGTTTTCTACAATGCCATCATACCAGAATAATCCCCCGCCGGAATCGCCCGGACGGGGGATTTTTGCAAAGTCAACTCTGTGTCGAAATCATTTTCAGGTGCTTGCGCGTCAGCGCCGTGAGGACGAAGAAGATCATCGCCCAGCCGACGGCCGTCGCATGAGCGATCGCCGGAGCGCCCCATCTCGGCACGAACAGGAACGAGAGGAGCACGCGCAGCACGATCTGCGAGAGCGAGACGAGCATCACGGTCCGGAAATGCCCAAGGCCGCGGAAGAAATACTGCATGATCGCGTCGACCGAGCCGAACATCAGATACACGCACATCGGGCGCAGATAGCTGACGCCGGCGCTGATCACGCCTGCGCCCTTGTCGGAACTGACGAACATGCTCATGATGTCCGGCGCGAACGCATAGACGACGGCCGAAACAGTCACCATGTAGCAGACGACCATGGAGAAAGCCGTGCGCAGTCCGGCGCGGACGCGTCCGCCTTGCCCCGCGCCCAGATTTTGGGCGATAAACGTCGACAGCGCCACGCCTACGCCCTCGTAGCCCATCATTGCCAGATTCTCCACGCGCGTGGCTGTATTGTAGCCGGCCACGGTGTCCGCACCCAGGGGATTGACGCAGCCCTGTGTGAGGAATCGTCCGACATAGACGATGATCGACTGAAGCGCCGCCGCCCAGCTGTAGCTGATCGTGGCCGACAGCGCCGCGCGAGTGACACGAAAATCGGCAGGATGGATGGCCAGCAGCGGTTCATGCCGGTAGATGTAGA
>JAEEUD010000120.1 GCA_016286835.1 Pyramidobacter sp.
CGGTGCTGGCCGCCGCGCTGGCCGCGGCGCTGTCCTTCCCGCTCTCGGGGGGCGCGCTCTCGTTCGCGCTGCTGTACCGCAGGGAGCGCGCGTTTTTCCGCGGCTCGTTCGCGCCCGAGCCGGCGCGGCTGCACAATCTGCTGCGGCTCGGCCTTCCCGCCGCGGGCGAGCGGATCGCGCTCTCGTCCGGTCAGATCATGTTCATGCAGGTGGTCTCCACGCTGGGCACGATCCCGGTGTCGGCGCACCATCTGGCGATCACGGCCGAAGGCGTGTGCTACAATCCCAGCTTCGGCATCGCCGCCGCGGCGACGGCGCTGGTCGGTCAGGCGCTGGGCGCGGGCGACGAGAAGCTGGCCGAGCGCTGCGGCAATGTCTGCGCGCAATTCTGCGCGGCCGTCATGGCCTGCGTGAGCGCGTGCATGTACTTCGGCGCGGAATGGATGATCGGGATCTTCACGAACGATCCGGAGGTGCTGGCGCAGGGGGCGCGGTGCTTGCGCATCGTTGCGTGGGTGGAAGCTCCGTTCGGCGTGGCGCTCGTCGTTTCCGCGGCCCTGCGCGCCGCCGGCGACGCGCTCGTTCCCCTCTGGGCCGGGATCGCCACGATGTGGGCGGTGCGCCAGACGACGGCACGGATCTTCGTCCTGAAAATGGGGCTGGGGCTGGCGGGCGCCTGGTACGCGATGGATCTGGACTGCACGCTGCGCTGGCTGTTCCTGTGGCTCTACTTCCGCGCCGGGCGCTGGAAGCGCGTGAGCCGGCGGCTCGCCGAAAAAACGCGTTCGGGTGTGGTACAATAGGCATAATCTTTTGAATAAACGAGGTATCTTCGCATGATCTACGATTTTGACAAACCGCTCAATCGTCTTGGCACGGACTGCGAGAAGTGGGACGGCCTGCAGAAGCGTTTCGGCGCGGCGGACGTGCTGCCGCTGTGGGTGGCGGACATGGACTTCCCCTCGCCGGAGCCGGTCGTGCGCGCCATCGCCGAGCGCGCCGCGCATCCCGTCTACGGCTATCCGATGCGGGGCGAGGACTATTACGACAGTTTCGTCGCCTGGGAGAAAAAGCACTGGGGCTGGGACGTGAAGCGCGAATGGTGCAATTACGTGCCCGGAGTCGTCTGCGGCGTCGCGGCTTCCCTGATGGGCTTCACCGCGCCGGGGGACGGCGTGATGATCATGCCGCCCGTGTACCACCCCTTCCGCAACACGATCAACGCGCAGGGACGCCGCGTCGTCAACGCGCCGATGAAGCTGGTGAACGACCGCTTCGAGATCGACTTTGAAGCGCTCGAACGCGGCGCGAAGGAAGCCCGCGCGCTGATCCTGTGCAGCCCGCACAACCCGACGGGCCGCCTCTTCAGCCGCGAGGAGCTTACGAAGATCGCCGAGATCTGCGAGCGCAACGACGTGCTCGTGATCTCCGACGAGATCCACAGCGATCTGGTCTTCTGGGGCAAAAAGCACACGCCGTTCGCGATGGTCAACGACTGGGCACGCGAACACTCGATCACGCTGATGGCGCCGAGCAAGACGTTCAACGTGGCCGGGCTGGTCGCCTCGATCACGATCGTGCCCAACGCCAAGCTCCGCGCCCAGGTGGATCACATGATCGGCGGCTGGATGCACATCGGCGGCGGCAACATCTTCGGCCTCGTCGCCGCGCGCGCCGCCTACGCCGAGGGCGAAGAGTGGTACCGGCAGATGCTGCGCTACATCGAGGGCAATATCGATTATCTCGACGAACAGCTCAAAAAGCGCGTGCCGCAGGTGCGGCTGATGCGCCCCGAAGCGACGTACATCCCCCTGCTCGACTGCCGTGAGCTGACCGGCGGCGCGCTGGGCATGACGGCGGACGAGCTCCAGCAGTTCATGCTCGGCAGCGTCAGGGCCGCGATGAACGAGGGCACGCTGTTCGGCGCCGAAGGCGAAGGCTTCCTGCGCATCAATCTGGGCACGCAGCGCGCCAACCTCGAGGAGTTCGTGCGCCGTCTGGAAAAAGCGGCCGAAAAGCTGCCGATCCGGTTTTAAGGAGATTTCTTCATGAAAAAAGTCCTTTTCGCGCTCTGCATTGCGCTCACGGTCGCTTCGGCCGCGTTCGCCGACCGTCCCGACACGAAGTTCATCCTCACGGTGCGGCCCGAACTTGCCGCCTCGCGCGGAAGCTGTGCCTCCGCGCTGTGGGAAGCCGTTCACGCGGCCGCCAGGCAGCAGGGCTTCCGCGCCAAGCTCGAGCTCGACGACGAGGACGCGACGATCGAACACCGCAACGACGGCTCGCCCGACGTGATCGTCTACACGACCGAGGTGTGCGAGATCAAACGCGGCCACGACGACGCCGACTTTGAATTTACCGTAAGGTGCCGCGCCATCGACAAACAGGTCCTCTCCGCCGAACTGTCCTGGAAGACCGACGCCGACGGATCCGCCGGCGAGCGCCACGTCGCGCTCTACCGCGCGCTTGCCAGACGAAGCGACCTGTTCGTCCAGTACGGGAAATAACAGCACGATCGTGTATAATAATAGGCCGGACGGCGCAGGACCGTTCGGCCTTTTCGTTTCCGCTATGACAGGATCACGCCGAGAACCGCCGCGATGAGGATCAGCGCGATCGGCGAGAGCTTTTTCCTCAGTTTCGGCGGCGTGGCGAACGCGAGCGCCGCGAGGACCACAGCGATCAGCAACGCTTTGCCGTCGAACGCACCGGAGGATGAACGGAAGCTCTTCACGGTCATCGTCGCGCCCGTGGCGAGGATGACGCCGATGATGCAGGGCTTGACGCCGCGGAGCACGGCCTGCGCAGCCGGCTTCCGGAAATACGCGCCGATCGCGGCTGCCGCCAGCAGGATGACGATGAACGACGGCAGCACCACCGCAAGCGTTGCCAGCACCGCGCCGCCAAGACCGGCCTGCGAGCTGCCCACGTACGTCGCCAGATTGACCATGATCGGTCCCGGCGTACTCTCGGCCACGGCGATCATCGCCGTCAGCGCCTCGTCGCCGAGCCAGCCGTAGGAGAACACGACATCGCGGATCAGCGGGATGGCCGAATACGCGCCGCCGAACGCGAAGCAGCCGACGCGCAGGAATCCCAGAAACAGATCGAGATAGATCATGCCCGCTCACCGCCTTTTTTCGGTGCGCCCTTGACGCCCCAGACGCTCAGGCTGACGACGCCCGCGACCGCCATCAGCAGGATGGACGAAACATGACGCCCGCACAGTGCGGCGATCAGGCAGACGGCGCAGGATACGCCCATCACGGCGAGCGGAAAGCGTTTTTTCGGCATCTTGCGGATCATCGTCACCGCCGCGTTCAGAATCAGGATGCCGACCGCCGCCTTGACGCCGCGGAAAGCGTTCAGAGCCCAGACGGGCCCGGCCCCTCCTTCGCAAAAGCGCGCGATCGCATAGATGACGGCAAACGACGGCAGCACGATGCCCAGAGTCGCGCAGAGCGCCCCGGCCATACCGGCCTGACGCCAGCCGACGAACGTCGCGCAGTTGATGGCGATCGGCCCCGGCGTCGACTCGGCCACGACGGTGATGTTCATCATCTCGTCGTGCGTGATCCACTTCTTTTTCTCCACGCAGATGTCCGAGATCATCGAGATCATCGCGTAACCGCCGCCGAACGTGAACAGCCCGATCTTCATGAATGTCAGCATGAGATCGGCGCACAGGCCTTTCTTCATTCTTTTTCCTCCTCTTTGTTCATGCCGCAGCGGCAGCGTCCTTCCTTGTGATGACGGCAGCCGCAGCCTGCTTCGCGTTCCTCGCGGGAGACGTCCGCAAGCGCCGCGATCTCCGCGCCCAGTTCGCGCAGCGTCTCGCGCCGCACCTGATAGTGCATGAAATAGCCGCGCCGCTCGCCGCTCACAAGCCCCGCCTCGCGCAGAACTTTCACGTGCTGCGACACGGCTGCCTCGCTCACGCCGAGCCGCTTCGCCAGGGCCCGCACGCAGCAATCATGACGCAGCAGCAGTTCCACCAGCTTCATGCGTGTTTCGTCAGCCAGCGCCTTCAACGCCGGAGTTCGCTCCATTGCCCGTCCCCCTTACTGATTCAGCAATAACTTAATCAGATCGTAGCAAATCTTTCCGATTAAGTCAACGCTTTAATAAAATCCTTTCGCTACAGGAGAAAACGCCATGCATCCAATCTGTCACTTCAAAACGATCACGCAGCACAAGCTGCTGGTGATGAAATACTGCTTCCGCCTCGGTCTCTACTGGCAGGGTCTGCTCCACGACCTGTCCAAGTACAGCCCCGTCGAGTTCCTCGTGGGCGCGAAATACTGGCAGGGCACGTGCAGCCCCAACAACGCCGAGCGCAAGGCCACGGGCGTCAGCCGCGCCTGGCTGCACCACAAGGGGCGCAACAAGCACCACTTTGAATACTGGATCGACTACGCCGTCGGGAAGGACCTGAAAGGCGAGAACATGCCCATGGTCGGCATGAAGATGCCGGAAAAGTACGTCGCCGAGATGTTCTGCGACCGGCTCGCTGCCAGCCGTGTCTACATGGGCGGGAACTACACCGACCGTTCGCCGTGGGAGTATTACGACAAATACAAGGGGCACTACATCATCCATCCCGAAACGGCCGGGCAGCTCGAAGCCGCGCTGCGCGTGCTGCGCGACGAGGGCGAGGACGCCGCGTTCGCGTGGGTCAGGAAGAACCTGCTGGGCAGGAAATAGGAAAGACAAAAATCGCGGCGGAGCCGGAATTTTCCATCCGGCTCCGCCGCGATTATCTATTTGATTATTCCTTCGCGTTGGGTTCGGTTTCGCGATTCTACCGCCCCTGGAACCGCGGTTTGCGTTTTTCGACGAAGGCGGCGACGCCCTCGTTCTTGTCGGCCGTGGCGTAAAGCACCGCGCCGAGGTCGCGCTCCACTTCGCCGGCGTGCTCCATGTCGAGGTCCCAGTTCAGCGTCATCGCCCGCTTGGCGTAGGCCACGCCGAGCGGCGAGTTGGCGAGGACGGCGTTCATCATCGCCATCGCCCCGTCCATCAGGTTTTCCAGCGGCACGACCTTGTTGACGAGGCCGATGCGCTCGGCTTCGTCGGCTTTGACCATGCGGCAGGTCATGATGATCTCGCGGGCACGGCCCATGCCGACGATCTGCGGCAGGCGCTTGGTGCCGTACCAGATGGGCATGATGCCGTACTTGGCCTCCGGCTGGCCGAACACGGCGTTGGCGCTGGCAAGGCGCATGTCGCAGGCCAGAGCCACTTCGCTGCCGCCGCCGAGGCAGTAGCCGTTGACGGCCGCGATCACGGGCTTGGGCATGTCCTCGATGAGGCGCGAAAGGCGTTCGCCCCGGATCGCAAACTCGCGTCCGCTGACGGCGTCCATGTCGCGGAACATGACGATGTCGGCCCCGGCAATGAAGGCCTTCTCGCCCGCGCCCGTGAGGATGACGCCCTTCACGTCCGGCTCGTTCGCCGCCCAGGTGAGCGTCGTCTCCAGCTCGGCCATCACTTCAATATTCATCGCGTTGAGCTGTTTGGGACGGTTGAAGGTGATGACGGCGACGCCGTTTTCCAGGTTTACGAGCAGCGTGTTCAGTTCCCTGCCGAGATTGGCTTTTTCCATGGTGAGTTCCTCCTTGATGTCAGGTTCGCAAAAGGGCGGCGCTCGGCCGCGCTGTGCCTATCGTAGCGAATCGGAGCGTGATATGTCAAGTCCTTTCGGCTTTTTGCGCCGCTGATCCGGGAACGGTACTCAGAAACCAAGCCGGGTGTTTTCTTTTCCCTTGGCTTTTCGGACAAGTTTTAATATAATAAGCCTGCGCGGCTTTCGCGCGACATGCGGCAGCGGGCCGCGCTTTTTTCGAGAGGAGTTTTATGATGACTGAAAGAATCTGCTGCACGAAGATCGACGAACAGGCGCCTGCCCTGATCGAGCTGGCGACGAAAATCTGGGAAAACCCCGAGATGGGCTGGACGGAAAAGAAAGCCGTGGAATGGACGGCGGAATACCTGCGCGGCCAGGGATTTGACGTGGAAGTGGGCGCGTACGGGATGCCCACGGCCATCCGCGCCGTCTGGGGCAAGGGGGCGCCCGTCGTCGGCTTTGCCGCCGAGTATGACTGCCTGCCCGGCCTCAGCCAGAAAGTCTGCCCCACGCCCGA
>JAEEUD010000121.1 GCA_016286835.1 Pyramidobacter sp.
TCCTTGGCTTTGGCCTTCACGTCTTCGACCTTCTCCTTGACGTTGGTGGAATTCAGCAGCTTGTTGTTCTCAGCTGCCGCGGCCTTGGCGTCGAAGTTCTTGCCGCCGACCTTGAAGTTGCTCATCTTGGGATTGTCGACCGTGCCGCCGATGTGGAACGTCAGGCTGCGGTAGTCGTTCTTGCCGTAGGCCTGTTTGGCGCCGCTGATCGCGCCCGCGGCCAGTCCGGCGATGCCGCCGATGCCGCCCGTGAGCAGCGTTGCCGCGCCGCCGGCCGTGACAGCGCCGGTGAGAGCCGAGGCGGCCGTGTTGACGTACATGGCGTTGACCGAGCCGTCAACGTCCATGTTGAGCGCGCCGCTGTACGCGAACGTGCCCTTGGCCTTGATGTACTGGTAGATGGCGTCGTTTTTCTTCGCGTTGATGGCTGTGCCGTCCTTCAGCGTCAGCTTATCGATGGCGGTGTGGAACGGGATCTTGGCGTTCGCGTAGGCGATCGACTTCTGACCGCTCAGCTTGCCGACGATGTCAAGGATACTCTTGAACTTGCTGAAGCCGTACACCTGGCCGCCTGCCGACGACACGGTGCCGCTGCCGTCAAGCGTGAAGGGGCTGAGCTTGCCGCTGGCGGAGTAGTCGCCCGTGAGCGTGCCGGTGAGACCGCCGCCGAGCGTGGGCATCATCTGATCGATGATCGTCTTCAGCTGGCTGCCTTTGAGGGCGGCCTTGATGGCGTAGGTCATCTTGTTGATGTCCATCGTCACGTTGCCGCCGATCGTGCCGCCGGCGAACTTGCAGGCGAAGTCGGGCAGCGAGGCGACCATCTTCGAGAGCTTGACGGAGGATTTGATCTGCTCGAATTTCAGGCCGGTGAGCGCGAAGACGGGGATCGAAAGCGAGCCGTTGCCGGTGATGTCGGTGTCGGACACGGCGCCCTTGACCGCGCCGGAGAGTTTGCCGGAAGCGCCCAGCGAACCGGCGCCGAAGGTCTTCATGACGTTGCCGAGGTCGATGTTGGCAATGTTCAGGTCGTAGGTGCCGTTCAGGTTCTTGCCGAACTTGAGCACCGAGTTCATTTTGATCAGGCCGTTGGCGACCGCCGCGGACATTTCCTTAAAGGCCACGTTGCCCGTGCCCATCGTGATCGAACCGTTGACTTTGGTGATCGGCAGGTCCATGAAGACGAGCGAAGCGTCCTTGAACGTGAGCGTGTCGCCGGAGAACGTGACGGGCACGTTGATCTTGTCGATGTGCATGTCGTTCAGCGAGACGCGCGCCGAATCGACCTTGCCGCCGGCGGTGATGGCGCTGCCCTTGCCCTTGACGGTGAGGGCGGCGTTGACCTTGCCCTTGATGTTGGCGGGGGCGGCGGGGACGAACTTGGGCAGCATGGCGAGGTCGAAGTTCTTGACGCTGAACGCCACGTCGGCCGCCACTTCCTTGCCGCCGGCGTTGACCGTGCCCTTGAGCGTGGCGGGATTGCCGACGATGTTCGAGCCGCCGGACATCGTCACGAGGCCCTTGCTGTTGAAGTCAGCCTTCAGCAGTGTGTTCGTGATCGGCTGGCCGCCGACGGTGAGCTTGTCGGCTCTCACTTCGGCCTTGCCGGTGAGGCCGGTGACGGGGCCTTCGACGGAGACGTTCACGGCATCGACCTGTCCGCCGAGATCAGCGGGCAGAGAGGGCAGATTCTTGCGCAGAGCCGCGGCCGTGACGGCGCCGGCGGTCTTCATCGCCACCTTGACGGCGGGGACTTTGGCGCTCAGATCGGCGAAGACGGAACCGGCCGTGGGGATGCCGATGGCATTGACCGACAGCGGGTTGAGGTTCACTTTCATGTTCTCAAGCGCCACGTTCGTTTTAGCCGAGACGGGGAAGCCCATCGCCGAGCCGTCGTCGAACGTCACGTCTCCCTTGACGGTGGGATTGTCCAGCGCGCCTTGGGCGGTCAGGTTGGCCGTGAGCAGCCCGCGCGCGGCGAACTGGGCGATCTGCGGAACGATGGCAGACAAATCGGCGATCTGCACTTTGCTGAGGGCGGCTTTCAGGTCAAGCGCCGGTGTGACAGCGCCCGTCACGTTGATCGTGCCGCCGGCCGTCTGCACGTCGCCCTTGCCGATGGTGAGGCCGGGCGCAAGCGACAGTTTGAAATCACCCTTGATGGGCAGGCCGTTGAGGGCGATGTCAAGCGCGGCTTCCGCGTCGCTGCCGTCAAGCGAGCCGCCGACTTTGTTGAGCACAAGCTCGTTGAGCGGGATCGCGTCGGGCAGCACGACTTTCTGGCCGGTGAAGATCTCCGCCAGCTTGAGCAGATTGGGGATCGTGCTCTTGATGTCGGTCAGTTCCACCCAGTCGAGCGCGATGTTGCCGCGAATGAGTTTGAGCAGCGCCGGATCGACGAAGACGCCGCCGGCTTTCAGCAGCGAAGCTCCGCCGTTCGGCTCGGTCAGTTCGATGTTGCTGAACGTGTAGCCCTTGACGGGGTTGCCCTTCGCGCCGCCGATGGACACGCCCAGGTTGTACGTGTCGGCTACGTACTGCGCGCCCTTGTTGGCGATCCATTCCGTGCCGATGTCAAGCGTGCACACGGCGGCCACGGCCAGACCGAGCACGACGACAAGCCCAAGGAAAAACTTTTTCATCTGTGAGAAGACCTCCTCATGAAATGATCCGGCGCCGAAAAAGCGGCGCTTTTGTAAACGTGTTTGTAAAAACCTAATTTATTATAGCACAGAGGAAGCGAGTTTTTAAAGGCGAAAAGGATTTTTTTTCATGTGAAGAAAGACACGAGAACATGGGGCGTCTTCTCTTTTGCGGGGGAACATGATAAGATAAACGAATATTATTCGAGAGGTGAAATCTAAAATGGAGAATCGCCGCGAAATGCTGGCGCGCTCGCCGCTGCTGCCGCTGCTCATAAAACTTTCCGTGCCCGCCATGCTGGGCATGTTCGTGATGGCCTCGTACAATGTCGTGGATGCGATCTTCATCGGCTGGGGCGTGGGACCGCTCGGCATTGCGGCCACGTCGGTGGCGTTCCCCATGCAGCTGTTCGTCGGGGCCCTGTCGATGTGGATCGCCATGGGCACGGCTTCGCTTTCGTCGCGCAAACTGGGGGCCGGGCTGGATGAAGTTGCCGAGCGGGCGCTGGCCAACGGCTTTCTGATGTCGAGCGTCCTCGGTTTCACGACGATGACGCTGGGGCTGATCTTCGTGGACGATCTGATCGGCCTGATGGGTACGGCCGAGCCGGTCGCCAGCTACGCAAAGGAGTACCTTCGCATCGTTTTCCTCGGCAATCCGCTGATCATCGTGGGGATGCTGTTCAACAACACGATCCGTTCCGAGGGCAACACGCGGTACGCGATGTACTCGATGGTGCTGCCGGCGATACTGAACGTGTTTCTCGACCCGCTGTTCATCTTCGGCTTTAAAATGGGTATGGCCGGTGCTGCCTGGGCGACGGTGACGGGGCAGCTGGTGACGCTGCTGTGGGTGCTGCGCTATTACCTGACGGGGAAACGCAGTCTGATCGAACTGAAATTTTCCAAGATGCCCCTGCGGTGGGAGATCGACCGCGAGATCTTGTCCGTCGGCGCGTCGGAGTTCGCGCGTCAGGGCGCGCTCACCGTCGCCAATTCGATCCTCATGAACCAGATCTCGCGTTACGGCTCGCCGCAGCACATCGCCGCGTTTTCGATCATGATGAAGGTGTCGTCGCTGGCGGTGATGCCGATCTTCGGACTGGGGCAGGGGATGCAGCCGATCGTCGGCTACTGCTGGGGCGCCGGCTTGTATCAGCGGGCCCGCAAGACGATCGAGCTGGCTCTCGTGGCGGCGTTTGCGATCACAGCGACAGCAGAAGTGTTCCTGCTTGCGTTTCCGCAGGTGTTCGCACGTGCGTTCACCGACGACGCCGAAGTGATCCGCCTTACCGTCTGGGGCGTGCGCATTTTGCAGAGCACGTTTGCCATCGTCGGCTTCCAGGTGATCGGCACGGTCGTCTTTCAGGCGCTTGGTTTTGCCGGTCCGGCGTTGTTCCTGTCGATGTCGCGCCAGGTCATCTTCTTTATCCCGGCGCTTTTGGTGCTGCCGCGCTTTTTCGGCGTGGCGGGGGTGTTCGCCTCGTATCCCGTGGCAGACGTTGCCGCCTGCTGCGTGACGCTCGGTTTTCTGCTGTTCTATCGCAAGCGCTTCCGCGCGCTGGAGCAAAACTCGCCAGCCGCTTAAAATGCACTACAAAAGAGGGTGCCGCACGAACGAAAACTCGTGCGGCACCCTCTTTTTTTCGGATCATCTCAGCGGCTGCCGTGTTGAAGGCAGACCGTGAGCGACTTGTACTAGGCGAGTTCCAGCGTGCCGCAGGCGATGCGGTCGCCGCTGGCACGGTCGAAGAGCATGATGTTATTGCCGGCGAAGCTGACGTCGACCTTGGCACCGATGCTGAACTGGCCGGCGCCGAAGACGACGCCCGTCAGCAGCCAGTCGTCCACGCGGATCTTCAGCGTCGACTCCATACCGGTGGGCATGACGCCGTAGATCTCGCCCGCGAGACCGTTGCAGGAGGCGATGTTCACGAACTCGGGACGGATGCCGAGGATGAAGTCGGCGTTTGTCAGTTCGGCCATGGGAGTCGTGTCGAACTCTTCGTCGTTTGCCTTCGAGATGTGGCAGCTGAAACGTTCGTCTTTGTTGCCCTTTTCGACGTAGCCAGGCAGGATGCGGGCGGCGTTTTTCGCTTCCGCCTTCGCGGCGAGCGCGGCGTCGCGGTTCGCGAACCAGTGTTCCATGTTCACCGGATCCGAGGGCTTGAAGACGAGCTTGCGGCCGTTGAACACGACCAGCTCGATCGCGCCGTCGGCTCTCTGCGCGCCCTTGGCGAGCACGAAGTTGATCGACGGGCTGCCCACGAAGTCGGCCGTGAAGACGTTGGCCGGCTTGTTGTACACGTCAAGCGGCGGGCTGTACTGCTGGAGGACGCCGTTGTTGATCAGGCAGATACGCGTTGCCAGCGTCATGGCTTCCATCTGGTCGTGCGTAACGTAGACGAACGTCGAACCCGTTTCGACATGAAGGCGCTGAAGTTCGTAACGCATCTCCAGGCGCAGTTTCGCGTCAAGGTTGCTCAGCGGTTCGTCCATGAAGATGACCTTGGGGCCGGGAGCGAGCGTGCGGGCGATGGCCGCGCGCTGCTGCTGGCCGCCGGACAGCTCGGCCGGATAGCGGTCGAAGAACGGTGCGATCTTGACAGGGCGGGCCGCCTCGCGGACGCGCTCGTCGATCTCCTGCTTCGTCAGCTTGCGCGGCTCGGTGATGTTCTTCAGGCCGAAGGCGATGTTCTCGTACACGGTCATGTTCGGCCACAGCGCGTAGTTCTGGAACAGGAAGCCCACGTGGCGCTGGCTTGCCGGCACGTTGATGCCCTTGGCGCTGTCAAACACCACCTGGTCGCCGATGGTGATGCGTCCGGACGTGGGGGTCTCGAGCCCGGCGATCATACGCAGCGTCGTCGTCTTGCCGCAGCCTGACGGACCGAGCAGCGTGACGAACGCGTTGTCCTCGATCACAAGGCTAAGGTCTTCGACAGAATAGAAATTGCCCCAGCGCTTTGTAACATGTTCAAGTGTAATCTTAGGCATGACTGATTAACCTCCAATTCCCTTGTCGAGGCTTGCGCCCGTCACCTTGTTCACGAGCCAGTTGCACACGAGCAGCGTCACGATGAGGATCAGGTTGATGCCGCTTGAGAACGCGGACAGGCCCATTTCGTCGAAGTAGTCGAGCGTTGTCGAGAGGACGAATCCCTGCACGGACAGAAGCATGAACAGCGACAGTTCGCGAAGGCACGTCATGAACGGCAGCATGTAGCCAGAAATGATGCTCGATTTCTGGATCGGGATGATAATGCGGCACATGCGCTTGATCCACGGGATGTTCAGGATCATCGCGCTCTCTTCAAGCTCGCCGGAGATCTGGAGCATCGAGTTCAGCGAGCTGCGGCTGGCGAACGGGATGTACTTGATCGTACCGACGATGATCAGCAGCGTGTAGGTGTTGAATAGGTTGAT
>JAEEUD010000122.1 GCA_016286835.1 Pyramidobacter sp.
GGCTGAACGCCGACGAATCGGAAGAAGAAAGCGCCTCAGGAAGCGAAGAATGATCGCGTCACGCCGGAACCGCGCGATCCCATATAAAAACCAACGCGTAGACGCCAAGAAAAATCGAAACGCAGCGAAGGCCGGGAAAATTACCGGTCTTCGCTGCTTTTTTGCGGGTGTTTCACGTGTGACAATCATGACTGCGCCGCGTTCGGCTTCCCGCGCGCTGGCTGACGCCTAAATGCTTTCCGTGCCGCAGCGCGGACGGTCAGATCTTTTCGGCGAGCGCCGCGGCCTGCGCGCATCCGTCCGTCTTTTCGACCGCGCCGGCCGCCAGCACGCCGGGGACAAGGACCTCGCCGACCATCTTCCACTTTATCAGGGCGGCGGAACGCTCGATGGGGATGCGCACGCCGTCCATGACGCTCACGTCCTCTTCCTCGCAGCAGGTGATGAGCGCACATTCCTTTCCGGCGATGTCCTTTCCGCCGACGACCAGAGCGAACAGCTTGTCGATGACGCCTTTGATCTGGGCAGGAAGGGAGTACCAGTAGACCGGCATGGTAAACACGACCGCATCGGCCTCCAAAACGGCGGGAGCGATGACGTTGAAGTCGTCGTCGAAGGAACAGGCCTTGCCGGTCGTGTAGCAGGTCTCGCACGCATGGCAGAAGCCGATGTTCATAAACGACGTGTCAAATCTGACCACGCTGTGTCCCTTCGCCTTTGCCGCCTGAATGAAAGCCTCCGTCATGGCGAAACTGTTTCCGTTTTTACGGGGACTTCCTGTGATCACGACGATTTTCTTGCTCATGCTGATTCTCTCCTTGCTCTTATTGATTATCCGATCCGGCCGCCTCGGCCCCGCGTTTGAATTCCGCCGTCAAGGCAGCCGTGTTGCCGTTGACTCTCGGACTGCCGTTGAGAATGATGATCTTCTTTCCCATATGTGTACCCCACCCTTTGCGATGACGATTGACGTTCCATCGGCTTGATGCTATCGTTATAGCCAATGCGATTTCCAAAAGCAAGTACGCACATTCAGGAAATATACTATCTCGGAGGATAGCGACATGGACTCAAAATGCATTTCCAACTGCAGGCTGGAAGAGACCGGATTCAACTACACGATGTCCCTGATCCAGGGCAAGTACAAGATGTTCATTCTCTATACTCTCATGGAATTCGGCGTGGTCCGTTTCAATGAGATGCAGAAGTATATCGGCACGATCACCTTCAAAACGCTCAGCTCGACGCTGAAGCAGCTGGAGGCGGACGGCCTTGTCATCCGAACGGAGTATCCGCAGATCCCGCCGAAAGTCGAATACAGGCTTTCCGAGCGGGGAAAATCCCTCATGCCGATCCTCGACCAGATGTGCGAGTGGGGAGACAAAAACCGGGTATGATCACTGAAAACAGCGCCTCTGAGCCGCGACGGCCCGGAGGCGTTTTGCTCTCGCGGCACACGGCGTTTTTCATGGCTTTTCTTCCTCCACAACGTTTTATTAAAGCACGAAGTGCCGGCTGCTTTTAAGCGCGCCGTTCAACGAGTAAGCCAAGAAGCATGTCGAAGAAGTACATGACGGCGTACTTGCCGTACAGCTCAAGGTAGTTGTACTCCTGCGTACGCGCATGGATGGGGAATCGCGCGTCGTAATGGTCGAGGCAGCTTTCGCTGCCGGCCTCGCGCAGCGTGCGCGGGCAGTAGACGGCGGCTTTGAAACCGGCCAGTTCGCACAACGGCGCATCGATGGCCGGAAAGAGCACGCCGGCAAGCGACAGAGTGACGCAGCAGAGGCGCGTAGCGCGCTCGATCACGGGAGCGGCGGAGACGACGCTGTCGAAGATGAAGAGCTGGCGGCCAAGCGAAGCGTACTGGCTCTGGAATTCCTGCAGTATGAAGGTGTACGGCCGCAGCGCAAAGATCAGCGCGGCGTCCGCGGCGAGCATTTCATCGGCAAGGCGGCCGAACGCGGCCCAATCTGTTTTCTGCCCGATCTCCCAGAGCGCGTCGCGCGATTCGTCGTAGAGGCGGCGCGGCTGGTAGAGGCCATTTTTCCAGTTTTCGACGGCGATCTCGTACTGGTTTTCCGGGTTGTCGCATTTTGCGCGGCGCAGGTCGGAAAAGTTGTCGTAGCCAAGGCTCTGGCAAAAGCGCCGCACGGTGGAGGGCGAGATGTGGCAGATCTCGGCAAGGTCCCGGGTGCGCAGGCGATCGATCTCGTCGTAGTGCAACAGCAGGAACTGCGCCAGGTCCCAGTCGGGGCGCCCGAGGGCGCGTCCGTGCGTGGCGTCGAGGATCTTCTGCTTGACCGAAAGAGTCTTGATGCCGCCGTTCATCGCTCTTCCTCCCCCGCGCGAGGTTTGTCCGCGTCCGTGTCGCCAGCAAAACCCCATTCGATCAGCGCGGAGACCGCGGGGACGGCACTGCGGCCGAGGCTCGTGAGACGATAGGCGACGGCGTTCCCTTCGGGCGCGGCTTCGCGCACGACGAAGCCCTCCTGTTCAAGCGCGCGCAGATAGGCCGTAAACGTGGGGCGCGAAACGGCGACGCAGCAGCGGCGCAGATCGCCGAAGCGCATCTCACCGGGCGCGAGGAGATAGACGATATAAAACTTCCAACGGTTGGAAAGCAGGTCCCAGGTGCGGTTGAACATGATTCGCCGGGAAAATTCCGGCATCGGTGCGGGGGCACTCATGCGGCGGCACTTCCTTTCATCGTCACGGTGTATGTAAAATGAAGCTCCATTCAAAATCAGGTTCGCGGTGCGGCGCGTTTTGGACGATACGCTTTGCTCAGTCATGCGCACGGGGCACGGCGATAATGCGTTCTAAAGCTGTCCGCGGACAGTTCGTTTTTTGCTGCCTGGGCACGGGGGAGAGACCTGAACCGCCCCGGTTCCTATTATAAGGCAAAAAATACTTCTCAGGTCAAAAAGCTTACCTATGTTGAATTTCGATTTGCCAGTTTGCTAGAATCAAAGTATCGCATCACGGCCCCTTCTTCACGCAAGCGAAGGCGCGGCCTGCATATCTTTTCATCTGTTGAGAGGAGCGATTTTCAGTGAGCAATCCCGTTGTTGAAATGAGCGCGATCGAACTGTCAAAGGCGATCCATGCCAAAAAGGTGTCGTGCCGTGAGGTCATGTCTTCGTACCTTGACCACATCGACAAGACGAACCCGCGCGTGAACGCGATCATCAGCCGTGTTGACAGTGCTGAACTGCTGAAGCAGGCCGAGGCGAAAGACGCCGAGCTGGCCGCGGGCAACGATAACGGCTGGATGCACGGGTTCCCCCAGGCAGTCAAGGATCTTGTCCCCACGAAGGGCATCCGCACTACCAAGGGCTCGCTGGCATTGAAAGACTGGGTGCCTGCCGCAGACGGCGCGATCGTGAGCTATATGAAACGTGACGGCGCGATCATCATCGGCAAGACGAACACGCCCGAGCTGGGCTACGGCAGCCAGACCTACAACGAGGTCTTCGGACCGACGGGCAATCCTTACAACGAAGCCGTGACCTGCGGCGGTTCCTCCGGCGGCGCGGCCACAAGCGTAGCGCTGAGGATGCAGTCTGTGGCCGACGGCGGCGACTTCATGGGGTCTCTGCGCAATCCGGCCGGCTGGTGCAACGTGTGCAGTCTACGCCCCTCGCTCGGAGCGATCCCCTCCGGCGGCACGGAGCTGTTTACCAACTCGATGAGCATGAACGGTCCTATGGGCCGCAGCGTGGCCGACATCGCCCTGCTGTTCAACACGATGGCCGCTTACAACCCCAGGTTCCCGCTGACACGCGAGCCTGATCCGCGTTTCCGCGAGCTGACGCCCGAAAACGCCGTCGAAAAGCTGACGGCTTCGCAGAAGGGCGTGCGCGTGGCCTGGCTGGGCGACTGGAGCGGCTATTTCCCCGTCGATCCCGAGATCATGACGCTGTGCCGCGCGGCCGTCGAGAAGATGACGGAGTTCGGCGCGGTGGTCGAGGACATCCCCTCGTTCTGGAACATGGACGAGTTCTGGGACAAGATCTGGATCCCGATCCGTCATTACTGCGCCAACTCGCTGAAGGGTTTCTATGACAAGTGCAAGCAGAGCCTGCTCAAGCCCGAGAGCCGCTGGGAGTACGAGGACGGCCAGCAGATGACGGCGGGCGAGGTGTACCGTGCCTACGAAAAGCGTACCGAGTTCCTGCACGCGATGCTGAAAGTCTATGAGAAGTACGACTACATCATCACGCCGACGGCCGTGTGCTTCCCCTTCGACAAGAATATCCACTGGCCCGAGGTCGTCAACGGCAAGGCCATGAAGACCTATCACAACTGGATGCAGATCGTCACGCCGTGGACGATGGGCGGCAACGCCGTATGCACGATGGGCGCGGGCTTCGGCAAGGCCGGCCTGCCGATCGGTCTGCAGATCGTTGCCGCGCCGCATAAGGAGTGGGAACTGCTCCAGTTCGCCCAGGCCTACGAGGGCGTTACCAACTTTGTCGCCAAGTTCCCGCCGAAATACTAAGGACACTCATCAGTCATTGATAAAATAAGGAGGAATAATCAATGGATCTTCAGGCTATCGCCAACGCCCCGGTTTTTTGGGGCTGCGCCGCGATCAGCGTTTCTATCGTCGTGCTGCTTGCCGTTCGTTACGTCATCCTTGCGCTCAGGTTCGCCCCCTCCGTCGGCCTTGACAGGGCTACGTGCGGTCAGGCGTTCCGCAGCGGTCTTCTTGCCGCCTTCGGTCCTTCCGTGGCGCAGGTCGTCGCCGTTCTGGCAATGATAGCGGCGATTGGCGGCCCCATCTCGTGGATCCGTCTGTCGATGATCGGTTCGGCTGCCACGGAACTTGTCGCTGCCCGCACCGGCGCGGCGGCTTGCGGCGTCGAACTCGGCGGCGCGGGTTTCGGCCTCAATCAGATGGCCGTGTCCTGGTTTACGATGTGCGTCAACGGCTGCGGCTGGCTGCTGATGGTGTTCCTTTTCACGCACAAGCTCGACGAAGTCGGCGACAAGATCGGCGGCACGGACGCCAAATGGCGCTCGATCATCACTGCGACCTGCTCGATCGGTCTTTACTGCCATATGGTCGCGCCCTACATCATCAAGCCTCAGGTGATCGACAAGGTCACCAAGGCTGTGAAGACGAATCCGCAGCTGGTCGCCTGCGTCGCCGGCGCACTGTCGATGGCTGTTTTCATCCAGTTGGGCAAAAAATACGTTTGGATCAAGAACTACGCTCTGGGCTTCGCGATCATCTCCGGCCTTGTTGCCGGCTATCAGTTCATGTAAGGAGGCTGATTCGCTATGAACGAATTCCGCACTGAATGGAACAAATCCGTCATACGCTCGGGCCGATTCACGATGCTGCTGGCAATGGTGTGCAGCTTCCTGCCCAACATCGCGCTTTACTTCTTCTACGGCGCGCGTCCGAACTTCTCCGAGATGATGAGCGGCTGGGGCCAGATCGCCGCGGCCTACGTCGGTTTCTATATCATCGAGCCGATCACCTACGGCACGGTGCTCGGCACGGCCGGCTCGTACATGGGCATCCTTGCCGGCACGATGGGCCAGATGCGAGTACCTGCTGCGATGACGGCTCTTGACGTGACCAACATTGAGGCCGGTACGGACAAGGGCGAGCTGATCTCCACGCTCGGCATCGCCGGCTCGATCGTCACAAATATCGTCATCCTGACGATCACCGTGTTCTTCGGCGTGCAGATCCTTTCGCTGCTGCCTGCGGGCATCAAGGCGGCTCTGTCCAGCCTGATCCTGCCTGCGCTGTTCGGCGCCGTGCTGATGCAGTTTGCCATGAAGAAGCCGATCATCGTCTGCTACGCGCTGCCATTGGTGCTGGTCGTCCGCAAGTTCATCAAGATGCCAAGCTGGGGCTACATCCTTGTGGCCGTCTTCGGCTCGCTGATCCTGTCGAAGATCCTCTACAAGGCAAAGATCGTCAAGTAACCTTCGTTCGACGCTGTTCCGCCGGCCGCGGGTTTTGCCCCACGGCCGGCCCGTTTAATCAATGATTTTG
>JAEEUD010000002.1 GCA_016286835.1 Pyramidobacter sp.
CTCGTGGTTTCGGCGACGATCGATAAAAGGGGCAAACTGATCGGCGATCCTTATTTCGAGACGTACGGACAAATCCATTTCCGGGATGCCGAGAGTATGAGACAAGAGTTCTGCGAAGCTGTACGCCGCGCCGTGCGCCATGATTCGGGCGCCGATGACGAATACCTGAAAAAGCAGATCGTCCTGCGCTGCAAGGAGTTGCTTCGCAAGTATCTGCACAGTGCTTCACCTGTCATTCCGATCATCACGCGGCTTGATTGAGCTGTGTGAGTCTGACATCAGCGTTCCAGGGTGAAATGCGGCTTGAAGCCTTTGTTGAGAGTGACGCTCTTTGGTGAAAGGTGGATATGCATGAACGAGTTTGTCGCAAGCCTGATTCAGGGCCTGATTCAGGGACTGACGGAGTATCTGCCCGTCAGCAGTTCGGCACATTTGACAATATTTCAGCATCTGGCGGGGATCCAGGGATCATCGATCGCTTTTGACCTGCTGTTGCACCTTGCTACGGTCGCTGCGACGATTACATACTTTTTCAGGGACATCGTCGAGTTGGTTTGCGAGTTTTTTACAAGCTTCCGGTTGCCGGTCGGCCGCAAAAGGGAAGGCTGGTATTTTGGCTGGGCCGTGATCCTGGGTTCGATCCCCACGGCTGTCATCGGACTGGTGCTTAAACCCCTTGTCGAGGCGCTGTCACAGTCGCTGACGTTCGTCGGCTGTGCACTGTGTGTGACGGCTGCGTTGCTGCTTGCGTTATCTTTTTTGCGCCCCGGAACAAAAAAGATCTGCGTTTCGATCGGCGTCATCGTTGGCGTCGCGCAGGGGCTGGCCGTCTTCCCGGGGATCTCACGCTCAGGACTGACGCTTTTGGCCGGCATCCTCTGCGGTTTAAGTGCTGTTGAAGCATTTCGTTTTTCGTTTTTGCTTTCGCTGCCGGCCGTATGCGGTGCGGCGCTACTGGAACTTCGTCATTTTGACGGTGTGCTGCCGGCAGGGTGTGCGGCGGCAATGGCAGTGGCGTTCGTTTTTGGCGTCATTTCGCTGTGCCTTGTCCACAGAGTCGTCGTGAGCGGGCGCTGGCGCTTCTTTGCCGCTTACTGCGCTGTCGTCGGGCTCTGCGTGATCTTTTGTCTGTAACATGAAAGACGTTCATATTATCCTTGCCTCGGCCAGCCCCAGGAGAAAACAGCTTTTGGAGCAGTTAGGCTGGAAGTTTGAGATCGTTGCCCCCCGTGTGGACGAGAGCATTTTGCCGAAAGAGACGCCTTCGCAGCTGGTCACACGGCTTGCTCGACTAAAAGGCGAGGCTGTGGCCGCGGCGAATCCCTATTCGCTGGTGATCGCTTCGGATACGGTCGTGGCTTCTGAGGACGACGAAATCTTCGGCAAGCCGAAGGACCAAGGCGATGCTGTGCGGATGCTTGGTGAGCTGGCAGGGAAGACGCATCACGTTTTCAGCGGGCTGGCGCTGTTCTGGAACGGTCAGCGCGTTGAAGGCTGCTCGAAAACCTGCGTCGTCTTCCGTGAACTTAACGACGACGATATAGACGCCTACGCCGCATCCGGCGAATGGCGAGGTAAAGCAGGTGGCTACGCGATCCAGGGGTTAGGCGCGCTGCTCATCGAACGGATCAGCGGGGACTATTCTACGGTCGTCGGCTTGCCGTTGGCGTTGCTTGGACAAATGATGGGACAATTAGGCTTTTCGCTTGGACAAATGTGGGAGGCGTGATGATATGAAGAGAAAAATCTCTGTTTTCTGGGGGATGTTGCTGTTTGCCGCTTTGCTAGCCGCTCCCGCGCTCCTGTGGAGAGTATCGCATGAGCGTGCTTCACGCTCGTCGCTGATCCTGTTTGATTTACTTGAGCTTCATGCCTTTAAATCCGAAAACACCGAGAAAACGTTCCAGAATCTGATGGGTTCCGGCGTATCGGCTTTCCTTGCGCCGGAGTTCACGGCTGAAGAGCTGAAAAAAGGCGTGCTTGAAAACGTCGCCGTTTTGCCCGTCGCCGAGCTTGCGCCGGAAATCGCCGGAAAGTTTTCCTCACGGTGGGGAACAGCCCTTGCGATCTCTGATGCGGAGATCGTTCCGGAACAGATTACATATCTGGAAAAGCGTTTCCACGAAGGCGAACGCGTTGCTGCCGGAAAAACAACCTATTACCGTCTTCCTTTCAGCTACGCCCAACTGGAAAAAACGGGTCTGCTTCCCGATCTCGAATCCATGGCCTACCTCTCGCAGGCCGGCGTGCCGCTCGTCTTTGCGCCCGCTCAGGGCTATGCCGGGACGAGCAGCGAATTGCTTGACACACTGTCATACCTCTGCGAACGTTTCGCGACGGTTAAGGCGTTGTGCCCTGCCGGCGAGATCGCCGCTTCTCAGAACAGCGCACATGAGCTGGGGCAATTCGCCCGAGATCGCGGTTTGCTGATGGCGCAGGTTGAGTTTTCACGTCAGTACGGCGCTGCACGACAGGTTGCGGCGTCGTGGCCGAACGTTGTTTCGCTCCACGGCGTTGACCGCGAAGAAGTGCTCAAACGCAGCATCATCCGCCAGATCATGCTCAATCGTCTGTTCCGTGCGGCCGAAGAGCGCGAAGTGCGCCTTCTTGTATTGCGGCTTGATCCGCTACGGGCGCAGGCGGCCAGTCTCGACGACTATTGCCGCGATGTCCGCGCCCTGCGCACCCGTCTTGATAACGGCGGCTTTGCTCGTTTGTGGCCTTCTGCCGCACCGCGGGTGGCGAAGTTCTGGCCGATCATCGCAGCTTTTGCGCTTTCGCTTTTGCTGATCGCTCTTGCGATGCGGATTTGGGAGCGTTTTTCTGATGTTTCCTTGCTCTCTGAAACGAAAAACGTACTGATCGCATTTGGCGCGGCGTTGCTGTTGGGGGGCACGTCGCTGTTTGCCTCGCTGCCTTTGCGGCTGAGCGGTGCTCTTGCTGCGGGACTGCTGGCGACGGAGGCTTCGCTCGTGGCGATGGAGCGATGGAAGGTGCCTCTGCGCGGCGTCGTAGAAGCTCTTGTGCTCGTGACCCTTGGCGGACTTGTGATCGCCGGTTGCTTTTCCACGCCGCTTTATATGTATCGCCTTTCCACGTTCAGCGGCGTTAAGCTCAGTCTGCTGATGCCTCCAGCGCTGATTCTTCTTATCGACCTTCACAGGCGCGAGCATCCCGAGGGACTTGCGCAGATCCTCAGCCGCCCACCGCTTTGGGGCGAGCTGGCTTTAGCCGGCGTGATCGTTGTGGGGGCTCTTGTTATGGTTCTACGCAGCGGCAATTATGGATTCGTCTCGACGGCTGAGATCCTTTTCCGCGACTGGATCGAAAAGATCCTTGGCGCACGTCCGCGCACAAAGGAATTCCTGATCGGTTACCCGGCGCTTGTCTGCTGGTACTACCTTAAACGCGCCGATCTCTGGTGCAGATGGCGTGAAGTTCTGCGCCTTGCCGTCTCGCTTGCTTTTTCGTCGGCGGTCAACAGCTTCTGCCACTTCCACACGCCGCTTTCGCTGACGCTGCTGCGTGGTGTGAACGGCTGGTGGACGGGGCTCGTTTTCGGTTGCGCGATCCTTGCCAGTTCACTCCTGATCGGCCGCCCCGTGTACAATCGTGTGAAGGGTCTTTTTTCATAACATGTCCCGCCGCTGGAAAGTGCTTCTGTGCGGCTATTACGGCATGGGCAACGCTGGTGACGAATTTCTGGCGTCCGCTTCCATTGCGTTGCTTGAACGCTGTGGGCTGAAACGTGACGAGATCGTCATGCTTTCCGGTGATACAGCAGAAAGCGAGCGGGTCCATGGCGTGCGCGCTTTTGATCGCTGGAACTGGCGTGAGATCGTCATTGCCGCAAAAAACAGCGAAACCTTGCTGCTGGGCGGCGGCGGTATCTTTCAGGACAGTTCCGGTCTCCTCAGTCCATGGTATTATTGGGGCGTAATGAGGATCGCTTCGTTGTGCGGCTGTCGCCTCTGGGCTGCTGGACAGTCCGTCGGTCCGTTGCGCAGTCCGGTCAGCCGTGCTTTGGCGCGGAATGCCTTTTCCCTGTGTTCGGCCGTGACCGTACGGGACGAACGCTCGCATGAGTTCCTGAAACGAGGCGCTCTGCTGGCCGACGATCTCGTCCTGACCCTTCCATGTGGGGCGTCCGAACGTAAAGGAAACGGCGTGCTCGTTAATTTCCGTCCCTGCGGTGGATTGGAAAGGAAAGCCGCTCAGGACTTTTCCGCTTTGGAATGGACGCGCGGACGGAGCATCATCGGCGTAGCGATGAGCGACGAAGACGCGCGCCTGATGGAGACGTTGCAACGGGAAAAGATCATCCGGTTGGATGATTTGCGGCTGTGTACGGTCGAAAACTGGAGCGAAACATTCAGCGACGGCGAATATGCCTGGGGAATGAGGCTCCATTTCGGCGTTTTCTGTCTCAAGCGCGGTATTCCCTGTACGCTTGTCCCTTACGATCCGAAAGTTTCTGATTTTGCTGTTCGCTGGGGAGCAAAACAGTGGCCTGACTGCAGCCGTCCAGAGGAGTGGAGCCTGGCTGATGAGCTTGACGTCGCGATAAGTACCACGATCACGGCGTTTGCCGATAGTTTCAGAAATGCAGTGCGCCCTTAGAGTGTGGTATGATAGGCGCTGTTTAAATAAATCATCTGCGGGAGGTGTTCGGTAAATGGAGATCCGCATCAACGGGTTGACCAAAGTTTTCCCTCCAAATATACAGGCGCTGAGCGACATCTATCTTGACATCGCCGAAGGAGAGTTCGTTTATCTGATCGGCACGACCGGCTCTGGAAAGACGACGCTGATGCGACTATTGACGCGCGAAGTTCTGCCGACGCGTGGTCAGGTCATCATAGCCGGGCAGGATCTGCGTCGCATTTCCTCTTCGAGTCTGCCGTATTATCGCCGCAATATCGGCGTTGTCTTTCAGGACTACAAACTCCTGCCGTATCTCAGCGCGTGGGAGAACGTCGCGTTTGTCCTCGAAGCCTGTGGAGTTCCTCGCTCCGAGACCCGCGAGCGCACCGATGACGTGATCGACAGAGTCGGTCTGTGGAATCGCCGTATGCTTCGTCCTGATCAGCTTTCCGGCGGTGAGCAGCAGCGCGTCGCGATCGCCCGTGCCATCGTCAACGCCCCGAGACTGTTTCTGGCCGACGAGCCGACGGGCAATCTTGACGTTCGCACAGCCGAGTACGTGATGAAATTACTTCTTTCCATCCATGCCGCAGGAACGACCGTGATCGTTGCCACACACGACCAGCATCTTGTTGATATCTACCGTCAGCGAGTGGTCGAGCTGCATATGGGCCGCCTCGTGCGCGATGAACGAGAAGGGAGGTATGGCATCAGTGGGAACTTATAGATACGTTATAAGAGACACCTGCCGTCTTTTCTTCCGTCATTGGGGACTGAGCCTGCTGACGCTGTGTACCGCGGCTTCGATCTTTTTTCTGCTTGGGGGAAGCCTTCGTCTGGCGCTGTACGCGCATAAAGTCTCGCAAAACGTCCAGGGCAGTCTGATCATGCAGGCGTATACGTCGTCAGAAAATGCGGCAGGCGCTGTGCGTGACGCGCTGGCGGGCAACGTTGACATCGAAGAGATCCGCCTTGTATCGCCGCAGGAAGCTCTTGAAGTCCTTCGTGCCAAGCTGGGTTCGCAGGCGCAGTCGATGATGCCGGCCGGCGACGTTCCTCTTCCTTGGACGGTCGAGATCAAGCTGCGTGACGCTTCGCTCTCGGCGGCCGTGGCGAAAGAGCTGTCCGGCATGACCGCGATCGACGAGATCATGTACGCCGGCAATCTCAGTACGCGGCTGACGAAAATCGCAGCGCTGATCACCAACATCGCGATGGCGATCCTTGTCATTGCCGTGCTCGTCAGTGGTCTTGTGTTCTACAATATGATCCGGATCAGCATTTATTCGCGCCGTCAGGAGATCTCCGTTATGCTGCTCGTCGGCTCGACGCGGTCCTATGTGGCTTCGCCGTTTCTGATGCATGGTATGATCCTCGGTCTTCTGGGGGCGATCATTGCGATCGTTCTGCTTCATTACGGACAGTCGTACATCGCCGGCACGCTCGACGAGGTCCTCCCGTTCCTCAGCAGCCAGCTGCAATGGCGCGAGCAGGCGCTTCTCGATCAGGTCCTGCTGGCTATCGGTTTTGCGACAGGCTGGATCTACAGCTACATTGCCGTGCGCCGCTACATTCGCGAAGCGGCGAAACCTCTATGACAGGTCCTGGCATGAAAACTGTGCGCATACACACAACACTAGCTCTGCTCCTTGGGCTCGTGTTTGCCCGGTCAGCGTTTGGAGCCGCGATCGACGATCGTATTTCCGAGCAGAAAAAGCAGCTTGCTCTGCTCAATAAGAGGATCGAGTATCACTCAAAAGAATTGGCGCAGGCGAAGAAAAAGGAAAAGAGCTATTTGCGCGAATTGTCGGTTTTCGATCATCGCGTCAAGCAGTCCGAATCGCAAATCGAGCTTCTTGACCTGCAGATCGAGAAAAACGAGGATGAGATCGCACGTCTTAATGAAGATATCGGCGTGCATCAGAAAAAAGTCGATGAATTGCGGGCAATGCTCGCCCAGCGCTATGTAGCGATTTATAAATACAGCGGCGTTTCCGATCTCAACGTGCTGCTGTCGGCCAACGATCTGGCCGATTTGAACAACATGACGTATCTCCTGAAAAGACTGAGCCGTCAGGACGAGAACGTTGTGGAAGAGCTGAAAAACGAGATCCTTGCCCTCGAGACCGACAAACTCAATCAGGAAAAGACTCAGGGCGAACTCGTCATGCGCAAAAAAAAGCGCGAGCGCGAGCGTGAGAGCAACACGCGCGCGGGAGCGCAGCGCCGCGAGCTTCTTGAACGCATTGACAAGGAAAAGAGTGTCCATCTGGCGGCCATGAAGGAAATAGAAGAGGACCAACGTGCACTGCAGAAAAAGGTGGACGAGCTCCTCAAAAAACGCGCGGCTGAACGTGCAGCTGCCCGCAAAAACAATCCTTCTGCGCCTGTGCCGACTCCCCACAGCGGCAAATTCATCTGGCCCGTGCCCGATCGACGCATCACCAGCAACTTCGGGATGCGCGTCCATCCCAAATTCCGTACAAGAAGTCAGCACTCGGGGATCGACATCGGTTCGCCCAAGGGCACTCCGATCAAGGCAGCCGGCAACGGAGAGGTCATTTTTACAGGCTGGCTGAGGGGGTATGGACAGGTTGTCATCATTGACCACGGTGGCGGCTATTCGACCGTTTACGCTCACATGAGCAAGATCCTTACCGATGAGGGCCAAGCCGTCAAGACGGGAACACTCATCGGCCAAGTGGGGCAGACCGGCGTCGCTACGGGACCGCATCTCCATTTTGAGGTCCGCGTGAACGGCAAGGCGCAGAACCCCCTGAGATATTTGTGATCGTTTTATTTGTTCGCAGGAGAACACTATGAAAAAGTTGAAAAGATTTAGAGACATCACGCTTGGCTTGCTCGCCGGCGTCCTGCTGACGACGCTGATCTCGGCCGTCCACGCTGACAAGGGAGATTTCTTCCAGGTTGCGCCCTTTTCGGTCGATTCGCTCTGGCTCCTCAAGCAGGCGCGCGTGATCGTAGAGGCCTATCAGGTCGATGCGGCGAGCAGCGACGTTGAAGAGAGCGCGATGGTCCACGGCGCGATGCGCGGCATGCTGAGTGCCTGGAAAGATCCGTACACCCGTTTCCTCGACCCTGAGCAGCTTGAAGAGGAAAAAACGTCGCTGGAGGGCTCGTTCGGCGGCCTCGGTATCAACATCGCCAGCCGTGACGGCAAGATCCTTATTATCAACCCGATCGAAGGCACGCCGGCTGACCGTGCCGGAATGCGTCCCATGGACGAGATCGTGCGCGTGAACAACGACATCGTCATCGGCTGGGAGCTTGATAAAGTCGTCAAGCTGCTCCGCGGCGATCCCGGCACGGAAGTTACCGTGGGTGTGCGCAGGCCCGGCGAAACAAAGCTGATCGATTTCAAGATCGTGCGCGACATCATCAAGATCGAGACCGTCAAATCCGAGATGCTTGACAACAAGATCGGCTATATCCGCTTGCGCCAGTTCATCAAGACCAGCGCACCGGACGTGGGCAAGGCAGTCATCGACCTCAAGAACAAGGACGCCCGCGGACTGATCCTCGATCTACGCAACAATGGCGGCGGGCTGCTGGATTCTGCCCGTGACATCTGCGACCTTTTTATCGACGGCGGAATCGTCGTCTCAACAAAGGGACGCGTCGATTCGGCAAACGAGGAGTTCTACGCCAACGAGGGCGTACTGACGAAACTGCCGCTTGTCGTGCTTATCAACGAAGGCAGCGCCAGCGCTTCCGAGATCGTTTCCGGCGCTCTGCGCGACCGCAACAAGACGCTTCTGATCGGTGCGAAGAGTTTCGGCAAGGGGTCTGTTCAGGTGCTGTTCAACCTTTCCGACGGCTCAGGCATGTTTGTGACGACAGCGCGTTACTTCACGCCTAACGGAGTGCGGATTGACCACGTCGGCCTCTCGCCGGACATTTACGTCAAGTCAGTATGGAACGACGATGAACTCGACGCAGTTCTCGAAGGTTCGAACGACAAGACCGGCTCTGACGATAAATCAGCGAACAAAGTCGTAAAGAAAGAGCAGGATAAGCAGAAAGGAAACGGCGAAACGAAGAAAAAACGCCGCGATCCTCAACTGGAAAAGGCGCAGGCGACAGTTCTCCGCCTGATCGCAGGTGAAAAGCCCGAAGCGCTGCGCGATCCCGAGCCTGTTGTTGCCTCTGCAGATATCAAGCTTGTTTCCGAGGATACGAAGCCCCTTTCCGCTGATGTGTCTTCGGTGAGCGGGGACACGGCGCCTGTAAAGGAGAAATGAGAAGCCGCTGGCTTTTTGCAACATGCGTGGCTGTTTTGCTGGCCGCGGTCAGTCTGAGCCTTCCGTATGTGGCGCGGAGCGTCTTTCGCCCTGACCGAGCCCGAGAAGAGTTACTTTCTGCCGTCGTACAGGAAAAGACTGGAGAGGCTGAAGTGCCCGAAAGTCCACGCGAGCCTTCACGCGAAGTTAAGCCACCGCTTCGCCGTGTCCCGATCATCACGATCACGCATGAGCCGGAGCCGCACTTCGTTTCGTTTGACGATCCGCCCCAGCCTTTGCCGGTCATTTCGGAGGACGATGGTAAGGACGGGCCGATCCTGGCGTTGGTCATCGACGACTTTGGCTATAACGCGAACATCGCCTCACGGATCCTTAAACTGAAGCTGCCCGCGACGTGGGCGATCATCCCGAACGCGCCGCACAGTGAGAGCGTCGCTGCTCTGGCGGCGAAGCACGGACAGCCGTTTATCATGCACATTCCCATGCAGGCACTTGGCGACCCGGACGGCGGCCGTGATTATCTGATCGGGACAGATACCTCCGCGGCGAAGATCGAAACTGTCGTTGCCATGTTGAAGGAGCGTTTCCCGAAGGCAATCGGCGCGAACAATCACCGTGGATCAAAGGCTACCTCGCACGTCCCGGCGATGCGTGCGTTCATGAAAGCATTTGCAGAAACCGGCTGGGGATTTATCGACAGCCGTACATCGCCCAAGTCGGTTGCCGAAAGTTTAGCGAGGGAGTATCGTATCCCTGTCGCGCACAATGTAGCGTTCATCGACGGCTCAACGGATCTGAGTACGATGAAGCGCCAGTTTTCGCTTGCGCTGCGCATCGCGCGAAAACAGGGCGCGGCCGTGGCGATCTGCCATGCGCGTGAAAAAACGATGCCGTTTTTGACGTATCTGAGTACACTGGACACAAAACCCGTCCGCCTCGTTGGGGCCGACGTGGTGTGGAAACGGCGAAACGCCGTTAAGGAGGAAAAACGATGAAGGGTAAAATCGAAGCGCTGATCGGCGCTCAGTGGGGAGACGAGGGAAAAGGCCGCGTCGTCGATTCCATCGGCTCGAAGATCGATATCTTTGCGCGCTATCAGGGCGGTGCCAATGCCGGACACACCGTGTACGTTGACGGCGAAAAGTACGTGTTCCGCCTTCTTCCTTCGGGAATGCTGTATCCCGGCAAGACCTGCATGATCGGCAACGGCGTCGTCGTCGATCCCGAGCAGCTCATCAAGGAAATGAGCGAGCTGCGCGCCAAGGGCAAGGACCGCGCCTGCCTGCGCGTGAGCGGTGCGGCGCATGTCGTCATGCCTTATCATAAGCTGTTCGATAACCTCCAGGAGGAATCGCGCGACAGCAGCCACAAGATCGGCACAACCGGCCGCGGTATCGGCCCCTGCTATGTCGATAAGTATACGAGGATCGGCATCCGCATGGAAGACCTGCTTGACGAGCACGTCCTTCGCGAAAAGCTGAACGTCGCTCTTGCCGAGAAAAACCGCATCCTCTCCGGCGTATACGGCAAAGAGCCGCTCGCGCTCGATCCTATTTACGAACAGGCGTTGAACTGGGGTAAGACGCTCCAGCCTTATATCGCAGACGTTTCCGTCGAAGTCTACGAAGCGCTTGAAAGCGGCCAGACCGTGCTCTTTGAGGGCGCGCAGGGAACATTGCTTGACGTCGACCACGGCACATACCCGATGGTCACCAGTTCCAATCCCGTTTCGTCCGGAGGGTGCATCGGTCTGGGCATCGGCATGAAGTATGTCGATCGCGTCATCGGTGTCGCCAAGGCTTATCTCACGCGCGTCGGCTCAGGCCCGTTCCCCACGGAAGATTTCGGCCCCGACGGTGAGGAGATCCGCCGCAAGGGCGGCGAGTTCGGCGCCGTTACCGGCCGTCCACGCCGCTGCGGCTGGCTCGATCTCGTCGCACTCCGCTACGCAGTGCGTGTCAACGGACTGACCTGTCTGGCCCTGACGAAGCTCGACATCCTCACTGGCTTTGATGAGATCAAAGTCTGCAACTCGTACAAGTCTGGCGACGCCACGCTGACCAACTTCCCCTCGGCGATCGCCAAGCTGGAAAAAGTCGAACCGATCTATTACACCCTGCCTGGCTGGAAGGAAGACATCTCGACCGCGCGCAAGTTTGAGGACCTGCCTGCCAACGCTCAGGCGTATGTGAAGCACATCGAAGAAGTCACTGGCGTGCCCGTCGTCCTGATCGGCGTTGGCCCAGACCGCGAACAGCTGATTCTGCGTGGACTGTAAAATTCTCAAAGCAATGGCCGCTCTGCATTGTGCTGAGCGGCCATTGTCATAACGAATGGCCAAAATCGTTCGCCTCGAACGAAGATTTAAGCGATAATTGAAGTGCAAAGATTTCGAGAGAAAGCCCCTTTACAAATAAATCTTTTGTGCTAGAATACTCGTTGTGTTCGAGAAAGAAGGGCCGCTAGCTCAGTTGGTCAGAGCACTCGGCTGATAACCGAGAGGTCAGAAGTTCAAATCTTCTGCGGCCCACCAATAGGTTTTACAAGCCACGACGTTTGTCGTGGCTTTTTTCGTATGAAAGAATCTGCGCGATTTTCAAAAATTGCTGATTTTACGTATGTCAAAACGTCGCAATTCTGTTATAGTAAGAACGAAGAGACCGTCCTCGCAAAAACGGGGGTGGCGAAAGGAGTTGATACCATGAAACGGGTCGATTCGATCGTTCTTCATGGGCATCTTGGATTGCGCGTACAAGGCAGGCATAGGCAATGATCCGCGTCGATATGCACTTTCACAGCACGTGTTCCGACGGCAGCGATTCGCCGGAGGCGCTGGCGCGTCTGGCGAGAAAACGCGGCTGTGCCGTGGTATCGCTCACCGATCACGATACGATGGAAGGCGTGCCGGCCTTTCTGACAATGTGCCGGCGTCTGGGTCTGCGGGCTGTTTCCGGTGTGGAGATCTCGGCGGAGTATTCGGGCACGCTGCACATTCTTGGTTATAACTACGATATTGATCATGCCGATTTTCAGAGAGCTCTTAAGACGATCCAGAGACACCGTGACGAGCGCAACGTCAAGATCCTCGCACGTCTTAACGAGTTTGGCATCCCGCTGACCATGGAAGACGTGCAGCGTGAGGCCGGCGTGGGAGTGATCGGGCGTCCGCATTTCGCGTTTGCGCTGATTCGCCGCGGCATCGTACACGATATGATGTCGGCCTTTTCGGAGTATCTGGGACGGTCGGGGCAGGCGTATGTCCACAAGGTCAGCCTCTCTCCCGAGGCGACGATCGCGGCCATTCGTGATGCTGGCGGCGTGGCGGTGTTGGCTCACCCGGTACAGACGTGTGCGGATCCAAAAAAGCTGCCGGAGATCCTGCGCTGGCTCAAGTCGCTCGGGCTGTGGGGAGTCGAATGCTATTCGGGCCATCATGATCCTGCCCAGGTGGAGGAGTACAAGCAGCTGGCAGCCGCGCACGGGCTTGAAGTGACGGCAGGTTCCGACTATCATGGGCGCGGCCGTCCCGGTTATCACTTCGGCATTGCCGTGCCTGAGACGATGCTGCCGTGGGCGCGGCTTGGCATTCGTATGTGAGGTCGGTCATGGATAAACGCTCTGCGGCGGTTCTGCTCGAAAGGACGATCGAGCTTGCGCAAAAGCGCGGCGCTAAGGCATCGGAGTGTTCGTGGGCGAGCGGCGCTTCCGGTTCGTTTTCTGTCTGTGACGACGCGCTTGAACGCAGCCGCACGTCGCGTTTTTTTGCGGTGGGACTGCGCGTGCTGGACGGAGAGAACCGTCAGGGCGTGGCAAGTCTGACCGATTTTGACGGCGACGTTGTTTCCGAACTCTGCGACGCTGCTTTTGCCAATGCGCGCGGTAACGCTCCCGAGGACGACGTAGTTTTTGCGGAAAAGTCGCCTACGCCCGCCGGGCAGGACCTTGGCGTTTACGATCCGGCTTTGCCGGAATGGCCGGTTGAGGAGCAGATCGAGCTATGTCTGGCGATGAGCCGCGAGGCACGCGCTTTGGACGCGCGCGTACGCGGAGTGCGCTCCAGCGCAGTGCATTCGCTTTCCGGCGAGATGCAATCGCTCAACAGCTTCGGCGCGTTTTACGAAAGCAAAATGACGAGCGGCTCTCTGAGCATGACGCTGCTTGCGAATGACGGCGAGGCGACGGAGATCAACGGCGCGTCGAACGAGGCGAGGTCGCGCGCGCGGCTGCTTGCTCTTTTGCCAGTGCGGGAAGCAGTGGAGAACTCCGTTCGTCTGATGAACAGCAGGCCGCTGCGTTCGGGACGGTATACGCTTGTTCTGGAGCCTGCGGTGACGGCGTCGTTTCTGACGGTGCTGGCCGATCTGTTCTGCGCCTCGAACGTGTGCAAGGATCTGTCGCTGCTCGCCGGCCGTCTGGGCGAGCCGGTGGCGTCGAAATCGCTGACGCTGATCGACGACGGCCGTCTGTTTGCCGGTTCCGGTACTTCGCATTGCGACAGCGAGATGATCCAAACGCAGAAAACTACCGTGCTTGACCGTGGCCGCGTCGTTCGCTGGCTGTGCAATCTTCAGTACGGGAAAAGGCTGGGCTTCCCTTCGACGGGAAATTGCGCGCGCGGTCTGGATTCGCTACCCGACGTGGATGTGAATAATTTTTACGTAGTCCCGGGAGATCGTGACTGTGAGACGATCATTGCCGCCCTCGGAAAGTGTTTTCGCGTTGCCGAACTGATGGGGCTGCACACGGTCGATCCCGTCACGGGCGACTTTTCCCTGGGAGCCCGAGGCGTGTATTATGAACATGGCGCGAGCTTGCCTGTGGCACAGGTGACGATCGCCGGTAATCTGCTCGATTTTCTGAAACAGATCACGGAGGTCGGTTCCGATCTCAGATTCTTTGGCCGCTTCGGCGGTTGCACGATGGTGGTGGAAGACATTGCGGTGGCTGGAACGTAGAATAATACGCCTGCTGTTGGGCGCGCTCGTGCTTCTGGCCCTGTGCGCACCGTGTTCCGCTCAGCGCTGGCGCTGGTCGGCGAAGGGTATTTCCGGCAGTGCCGAGACGCGTGTTTTCGGCCCTGTGCGCATGGCTGCCGTCGATGAGATCGCCGAAGGGCTTGGCTATACCGTGCGGCAAGAAAAAAGCGAGCTTGTGGTCGCATCAGGCACAGGATTGCGCTTCGTTCACGGCGCAGCCCTCGTATGGCTTGGATACAGCGTGATCCCGCTCCCGGCACGGACGCGTGTCGAGCACGGTCATTGGTGGATCGAGACTGATGCGGCGCTGAGGGTTTTCTCTCAGTTTCTGAAGCGCAACGGCCGTAATCTGAATCTGCAATGGTCAGGAGCGGCCGGACCTAAGCGTGTCGACCCTCCTGAGCCGCCGCGGCCGAAGACGCCTCCGCCGGCAAAAGTTGTTCCGCCTCCGCCCGTCGTGAGATCTTCATTGCGTCTTCCGGGACTGAAAAACGTACGCTGGGGCGGAGAAGGCCAGAATATTCGCGCCGTGCTCGACCTTGAGGGCAACGAAGAACCGGCCTTTACGGCAGACGGCCGGAAGGTCACCGTGCAACTGTCACCGCTTGAACCATCCCTTTCCGCACGTCTCCCTGTTTCGCGCGAGGACGTATTGCTGGAAATTGCCGGCGGGAATCCGGCGCGATTGAATTTCCTCCATCCGGGACGCAGTGCGAAGGCGTTCGTTCTGCACGAACCGCACCGCCTTGTCATCGACTTCAAGCGCGATGGCGCGTCACTTTCCGAAGTACCGCCGCCTGCCATCAGACCTCCGGAGCGCGAAAGACCGCCGGCTCCTCAGCCCGACAGGAAGGTCCTTCCGGATAAAAAACAACATCCAAATCGTCCTGCTACGGTCAAGTCGAAAAAACTCGTCGTCATCGACCCTGGGCATGGTGGTAAGGACCCGGGCGCGATCGGGCACGGCTATCAGGAAAAAAAGATCGCTTTGGAGATCGCCACGCGGATTGCGGAAAGGTTGCGTGAGCTGGGTGTCAACGTGCGTATGACCCGTACGGGCGACACCTACCCGTCGCTGAAAGATCGCACGGCTATGGCCAACCGCCTGAAAGCCGACGTGTTCATCAGCATTCATCTGAACGCGCTTCCCAAGGGACGTCATTCCAACGGCGTGGAAATCTATATCATGGCGCTTCCCACCGACAAGGATGCAATGGCGCTGGCGAAGATCGAAAACGCTGAGATTGCCGAAGGGGGCGCGAAGACGCGCAAGAAGTCCGACAGGCGTACGGAGATGCTTCTGGAGATCCTTGGCAACATGCAGCAGAATCAGAAGATCTCAGAAAGCACAGAGTTGGCCGAAGACCTGTTCAAAGCCGGGCAAGAAGCCCGCCTAGACATGAAGCGCGTCGCTCAGGCACCGTTCTGGGTGCTGCGAGGTGCGGCGATGCCCGCTGTGCTGATCGAGACGGGATTCATTACCGAGTTGGCTGAAGTGCGCCGCTTGGCACAGCCGGAGTATCAGCAGAAAATGGCCGAGGCGTTCGCTTCGGGAATCGTCAGTTTTATCAACCGCTGAGGTTGTGCGAAAAGGAGTGATGAAGTGTGAGCGATGAAATTTCGCGCCGTCCGCAGAGTACCTACGGCGAGCGCAGCCGCGGTTCTACCGGCCGCCGTTCACCGAAGATCGTGCGTGCACTTGTGTTTTTGAGCTTTGTCGCGATGTTTATGGCGGGCGGATATTACAGCGCTGATCTTTTCTTGAAGCTGCTTGACCGCAAAAACGTCGTTAAGCAGCAAAATGTCGTCTCGAACGCCGAAGACCTGCAAAAACTGCTTGCTGCCGGTCAGACGGATGAGCTGGTCGCTTCGCGCCGCGAGCTGGCCGTGTATCCGCTCGGTGAGGAAGGGATGCTTCGTGCAAGCCTCAAGGTGTTGTCCGACATTCAGGAGGACGAGATCATGCTGGCGCTGCGCACGGTATTTGCCGAAACTTCGGAGCGCTGGGCCAACCAGATCGTGCCGAAGCACGTTTATCGAGACGGAGTGAACGCCTATATCGATTTGCCTGCCAGTTTCACCGAAGGACTGGCGAAATTGCCGGAGCAGCGGGCGCTGCTGATGCTGACAGGGATCGTCCGTACGGTTGTGGAGAACTTTCCGCCCGTCAAGCAGGTGTATTTCCTCATCAATGGCCGCTGGGTGACGAACGTGGGGAAGATACGCCTGTCCGAGCCCTGGGGCTTTAAAACCGAAGCATAAACTGAGAAAAACGGGAACGTGAAAGCCTTGCGTTCCCGTTTTTCGTATAGCGCCGCAGAGCACAGGGTGGTATACTATCCGGGCAAACGAAAAAACGGCTGCGCGGTATTATTCATGCGCGGCCTGTGGAGGCTGGAAGGATGATAAGCTCTTTACGTGAGCGGGCTGACGCACTTCGCCCCGTGACTATGGAACGAAACTGTGCAATCTATGCGGAAGGCTCGTGTCTGATCTCGTGCGGGCTGACCAAAGTGCTCTGTACGGCGTCGGTGGAGGAGAAGACACCGCCGTTTTTGCGAGGAACAGGCAAGGGCTGGGTGACGGCGGAGTATTCCCTTCTGCCTCGATCGACAGCGACGCGCGTACCGCGCGATTCTGTCAAGGGCAAGATCAACGGCCGCAGTCAGGAGATTCAGCGCTTGATCGGACGTTCGCTGAGAGCCGCTGTTGATCTTGATATGCTTGGCGAACGTCAGATTACCCTCGATTGCGACGTGCTCCAGGCTGATGGAGGCACGCGTACCGCGTCGATCACCGGGGCTTATGTCGCGCTTGTTGACGCGCTGCGCTGGCTGCGCGGACAGGGGGTTTTTGATGCTCTCCCGATCAAATCCCAGATTGCGGCTGTCAGCGCCGGCAAGGTCGACGGGAGTTTGATTCTAGATCTGTGCTATGAGGAAGACAGCAGCGCAGAAGTGGACTTCAACGTCGTCATGAATAATAAAGGCGAATTTGTCGAAGTGCAGGGCACGGGCGAAGGCGGTGTCTTTTCGCGGGACGAGATGAACGGGATGCTCGATCTGGCTGCGTCCGGCATTGCCGGGTTGATGGAGTTGCAGCGGAAAACGCTGCTTTGGGACGATGGGGAGGTTGCGGTACGATGCTGATGCTGGACGGAGTTTCGCTGGAACAGATCGTAATCGCCAGCGGCAATCGACATAAATATGAGGAGTTTAAGGGCTTACTCGCACCGCTTGGCATCGAATTGCTTTTTGGGGGTGATTACGAGCATCCGATCGAAATCGAAGAGACGGGAACGACTTTTGTCGAAAACGCTTCGCTCAAGGCGGTGGCCTGGGCGAAATACTCCGGATTGCCCGCTATCAGTGACGACAGCGGTATCGAAGTGCGCGCGCTGGGCTGGCAGCCGGGCATTTATTCTTCGCGTATCGGCGGGGAGGACGACGAGGCCTGCCGCCAGTGGCTGATTCGCAATATGGCCGATAAGACAGACCGTTTCGCGCGCTACGCTGCCGCGCTGGTTCTTGCATTTCCCGACGGTACTGTGCGCTGGCATACGCTGGCGTATTGCAACGGCAGCGTCATTCAGGAAAAACGGGGCGAAAACGGCTTCGGGTACGATCCTCTTTTTATTCCCGAAGGGTACGAACAGACTTTCGGTGAACTGCCTGCATCGGTCAAGTCTCGGCTGTCGCACCGTGCTAAGGCTTCTGAGGCGTTCATCGCCATGCTGCGTGGTCTGAAAGGTGCCCAGGCGCAAAATATATAATTCGTTTTGCGGGGCAAAAGAGTACCGCAACCCGTTAAAGTGTGGTAAAATCTTTCGGAATTCATCGACACAGATGAAAAGACAGCAGTCATATTTTTCGGAGGTGCGCTCCATATGAGAACATTTCTTTCGATCTTTCAGATCCTTCTTTCTATCGTCCTGATGGCGGCGGTTATGCTTCAGCCGCGTAAGCAAGGCCGCGGCGGCATTTTCGGCGGCGCGACGATGGCAGATCCAACGGCGAATCAGTGGTCGCGTTTCACTGGCCTTTCCAAGCTCACCGTCGTCCTCTGCGCTCTGTTCATGGTCAACTCCCTGGTCCTTCTGATTCTTTAAGAAGAAAAGAGGCCTTAACGCGATGACAACCGCAAACATCGAAACACTCAAGGATGTCGCGTCGGTAGAAGTTTCGCCTGACCGTCTGCCTAGTGCTACGCACGAGGAGATCCTCAACGGCCTGACGACGGATATTTATTTCATTCGCACGCGTGATCTTCTCAGCCACATGAACCTTCTTGATACTCCGGTGGTCGCGGAGGTCTTCGCTCGTAAAAACGGTATCTTTGCCGGGCTTGATGAAGTGAAAATGCTGCTGAAGGGCAAGAACGTCGTCATCGACGCGCTGCCCGAAGGCACTCCGTTTAAGCCTAAAGATACGCTCATGCGCCTGACAGGTCCTTACGGGGCGTTCGGCATGTATGAGACAACTTTGCTGGGGATGCTTGCTGCTTCCACCGGGTGGGCTACTGCCGCCCGCGAATGCGTCGATGCGGCGCAGGGGAAGCCTGTACTGTGCTTTGGTGCGCGTCACGTACACCCCGCCATCGCCCCCGTCATGGAACGGATCGCCGTCAAGGTCGGCGGCTGTGCCGGTGCAAGTTGCATCCTCGGTGCCAAACTGCTCGGTCTCAATCCTTCAGGCACCATTCCTCACGCCGCTATCCTCATGGCCGGCGACACGCTCAAGCTGGCGAAGGTCTACGATGAGTTTACGCCGGCTGGCGAAACGCGAGTCGTGCTCATCGACACGTTCAAGGATGAGAGCGAAGAGGCGATCCGTGTGGCAGAGGCTCTTGGCGACCATCTTGGTGCCGTGCGCCTCGACACGCCCAGCGAGCGCGGTGGCGTGACAGCAGAGCTGATTCGAGAAGTCCGCTATCGTCTTGACATGGCCGGATTCCGGCATGTCAAGATCGTCGCCACCGGCGGCTTGACGCCCGAGCGAATTCGCGTCCTTGCTGAAGCCGGTGCTGATACATTTGGCGTCGGCAGCTACATTTGTCACGGACAGAAGATTGACATGACGCTCGATCTGAAGGTCGTGAACGGCCGTCCTGTTGCAAAACGAGGAAGATTGCCCGGACCACTGGACAATCCCCTGCTTGTTAGAGTATAATACTTTCTTGTGAGTAACGCGGTTTGTTCTTTTCGCGCTGCGGCAGAGTCGTCACACACTTCCCTACGCCCGCTCGCGAGTGGTACGGCTGCGCTTACACCATGGATGAAGGTTCCCCAGAATCCGTTCATCCGCCAGATATGCCTCATCTAAATATTTAAAGGAGTGTTTTTCCGAATGATCGGTTCCAAATCATTCATGGCTCGTAAAGAAACCGTTCAGCGTAGCTGGTTTCTGATCGACGCGGAAGGCGTCCCCGCCGGCCGTCTTGCTTCCCGCGTGGCTCTGATCCTGATGGGCAAGAACAAACCCACGTATACGCCTCACGTCGACACGGGTGACTTTGTCATCATCATCAACGCTGACAAGGTCGGTCTCACCGGCAACAAGCTGGAGACCTCCAAGGTCCAGTCTTACAGCGGTTATCCGGGCGGATTCAAGGAAATGACCTACAAGGAAGCGATGAAGCGCAGTTCCGTTCGCCTTCTTGAGCGCATCATTCGCGGCATGCTACCCAAGCACAACCGTCTCAACTTCGGCCGCAAGCTGAAAGTCTACGCTGGCGCCACTCATCCGCACGCGGCTCAGAAGCCCGTGACGATCACTCTGTAAGGCGAAGGAGGATAATCCAACATGGCTACTTCTTACTACTGGGGAACCGGCCGCCGCAAGAATGCGGTCGCTCGTGTGCACCTTGCTGCCGGCGAGGGCAAATTCCTGATCAATGGCCGTGAACCGGCTGAGTATCTGCCTCGCCACAACTGGCTGACAAACGCTCATGCTCCTCTTGTCGTGACCGGTCTTGAAGGTAAAGTGGACGTTTTCGTCAACGCTCAGGGCGGCGGACTGACCGGCCAGAGCGGTGCTATTTCGCTCGGCATTGCCCGTGCGTTGCTGAAGCTCAATCCCGATCTTCGGCCCGTTCTTAAGAAGGCTGGCCTTCTGACGCGCGATCCTCGTATGGTCGAGCGCAAGAAGTTCGGTCAGAAGGGCGCTCGCGCGAAGTTCCAGTTCAGCAAGCGTTAAATTTCTTCCTTTCCAAATACTGCGAAGCAAAGAGCAGTTCGGTTTATGGCCGGACTGCTCTTTTGTATGTGATTCACGCGGAATAATACTCCGTATCAAGCGAAAAGATTGTACTGGAAACTGCGATTTTTGCGTGATTTTGTCAGCTTTTGCGTTGTCTTTTGCGAATTCATCTGATAAAATGCAATGGATCGTTCTCGGAGCGGCCGTCATGTCATGCACCGCTCTGTCAAAAATACATTTCTTGAATCATTCAGGAGGCCTCTGATGGAGCTTCAATTCAGCGCGGGAGTGCTCGTCTCGCTGCTCGCTGTCGCGGCGGGCTGCGTGTTCCTCCAGCACTTTTTCAGACAAAAATTGAGCCGCGATCAGTATTTCTATATGCGGGACCTTTCGCTGATGTCGGTGATGCTGTTGTTGGCGCTGTGGAGCGGCAGCGATCGCATCGAAGCTCTCGTGGCCTGCTCTTTGCTGGCGATGGTCGTTGGACTGGCTGAACAGGCTCGTCCCGGTCGCGGTTTCTTTGTGTTTATTCTGCTGCCCGGGCTGATTTTTGCGCTCTCCGGACAGCCCATCTCGTTTGTCTCGTCAGCAGGGGCTACGTTCCTGTATTTGAATCGCGCTCAGTCGGTTGTGTTGACGACGGCGTGGATGACGCTCTTCCCTGTGCTGTTTCGTCGGCTTGATCAGATACCCGGACTGGCGGGACATTTGCTCGGCGTCAGTTTATCGCTGATGTCAGCTGTGACGTATTTTTCGCGTCAGAATCTGAACGAGGCGTTTCTCGTTTCGGCCGTTTCACTCGTGCTCGTCTGCGCTTACTGGAGCCGTCTCGGACATCAGTTCCGGCAGCTTGGGACGCCGCTGGCCTCGTTGTGGGGGACGCTCGTTGCCGGTATTTCGATCATCGGCGTCAGCAAGGGGATCACATTGACGGCGTTGATGGTGATCCCTCTCGGCTTTTATGCCGTCCCGCTGGCGGAGATGTCGCTGGGTCTGGTCAGTCACGCCTTTTTGCACGAGAATCATCCGAACGATCTGTACAGTCGCGTCATTGAGCGCGGCGTCGATCATCCTGCCGCCGTGCGGCTGGTGACGGAGATCTGTTTCCTAGTAGGCGGTTCCGTTTCACTGATGCAGCTTGCACCGGATTCGGCAGCGCTGAAAATGGTTGTGCCTGTCATGGCGGGTTTGCTGCTGCTCGTGCTCTGGGGCGTGCACGGCGGACGCCGGCCGGGCGGAAACAAGCGGTCCTTGTGGGGCGTGAAGATCGACGGGATTTCGATGAACTACGCGCTCTCTAAGACACTTGCTTGGCTGAAAAGCGAGGAGCCGGCATTTCGCATGGTAGTTACGCTCAACGCGCTCGGTCTGAACGAAACTCGCAACGACGGAGAATTCCGTCGTCTTGCCAATGAGGCTGATCTGACGCTGCCGGACGGCTCGGGACTTGTCTGGGCGATGAAAAAGTTGAAAATGCCCGTTGTGGAACGCATAGCCGGCATTGATTACATGGATCGTCTCTGTCGTCTTGCCGCTTCGGAAAGCATTCCCGTTTTTCTGCTGGGCGGAAGGCCGGGGATTGCGCGAAGAGCATCCGAGAAACTTGCGAAGATGCATCCCGGTCTGGTCGTCACGGGATATTATGACGGCTATTTTGACCGGGCATATTCACGGCAGATCGCCGAGCGCATTCGTGAAAGCGGAGCGCGTATCCTGTTTTTGGCATTAGGGATGCCTGCGCAGGAGAAATGGGCGGCCTCTCAGCGTGAAGCGCTCGACGGTATGCTCTGCGTCGGCGTGGGCGGCAGCTTTGACGTGTATGCCGGGGAGTTGCGACGTGCGCCGAAATTCTGGCAGAAGATCGGTTGCGAGTGGCTTTACCGTCTGTTTCAGGAACCCTGGAGATTCAAGCGCGACGTGCAGCTGTTCAGTTTTGTGCTGATGATCCTGCGTGAGCGTTTCGACATCTTCCCGTGGAAAGCCCCTGAGTGCGAACGCTGAAAGGATGCGGTCGTGAAGATTCAGGTGCTGGCGATGGGGAAGCCGCGCGAGTCGTTTATCGTCTCGGGTATTGAGCATTACCAGACACGGTTGAAAACGCTGCTTCCTGTGGAATGGACGTATCTGCCCGAACCGGGGAAGGGGCGTTCTCTTACTGCAGAGCAGCGGCGCGAGCTGGAAGGAATTGAGTTTCTGCGGCGTCTTGAAGATCGAGATGTTCTCTTTCTTCTGGACGAACGCGGACGACAATGGAGCAGTGAAGAGCTGTCGCTCCGGCTATATGAGCAGATTGCTCTTGGTCAGGGAAAACTAACGTTTTTGATAGGCGGCCCTTACGGCACTTCGAAAGCTGTGCAGCAACGCGCCGATGTCACTCTCTCGTTGTCGAAAATGACTTTTACGCATGAAATGGCGCTGCTCCTTTTGACCGAGCAGCTTTATCGGGCGGCGATGATCCACAGCGGCTCGAAATATCATCATTAATGATTCTTAATGACTTGGAAAGGAAGTTTTGGACATGAATTTCGGTGGACGCGGCGGTATGGGGAACATGAGTCAGATGATCAAGCAGGCTCAGGCGATGCAGGCAAAAATGATGCAGGCGCAGGAAGAACTGAAACAGGCGCGCGTTGAAGGCAGCGCCGGCGGCGGTATGGTGTCGGCGACGGTGAACGGCCAGGGCGAGCTTGTCAGCGTGAAACTGACGCCTGAAGTCGTCAATCCTGATGATATCGAAATGCTTGAGGACCTTATCCTGGCGGCGGTCTCTGATGCGGCTAACAAGGCGCGCGAGATGATGGAATCGCGCATGGGAGCGCTTACCGGCGGCATGAAGCTGCCTTTCTAGGCAATGGCTCTGCCTGAACCGATCGAGCACCTGATCTCTCTGCTGAAACGTTTTCCTGGCGTCGGCGAAAAAAGCGCGCGGCGCATGGCGTTTTACGTGCTCCAGCAGGGAGCCGGATACGGTGAGGAACTGGCGCAGGCGGTCCTATCGATGAACAGCCGCTTGACGACCTGCGAAAAATGCGGCAATCTTACCGAGTTGCAGCCCTGTCCGATTTGCTCCGATCCTCTCCGCGACCGTTCACTGCTCTGCGTTACGGAGACGATCGAGGACCTTGTCAGCATCGAACATTCCGGTCTGTATAACGGCCTTTATTTTGTGCTGGGCATGTCGCTCTCACCTCTGGAAGATCGCGAAAGTCTGCCCGAAAATGTCCTTCACAGGCTGCTGCGACGTTTTGAGGAGTATCCGATCCGCGAGGTCATCATCGCAACGAACCCAAAGATCGAAGGCGATATGACCTTTTACGCACTCCTTGAAGCGTTGCGCGACGTCCCTGTGAAGAAATCGCGTCTTGCATACGGGCTTCCCGTTGGAGGCTCGATCGAGTTTGCCGACCGGGTGACGCTGCATGCGGCGCTGGAAAGCCGCCAGGAAGTGCGTGAATAGATTTTCAAAAAAAGCCCGCTCTCTTGCTGGAACGCAAACGGCGGGCTTTTTCGTCTTTGAGTGAAGGAGGCTGCACGATGAAAACGGCTTTTGTGGTCCTTGCGGCAGGTAAAGGCGAGCGGCTTGGCGGACAGCCGAAACAGTTCCGTTTGCTGGGCGGAAAGGCGCTGTGGCGATGGAGCCTTGATCGCGCCAGGGCGCTTGTAACGGGCAAGCTGGTTGATGAGATCGTGCTCGTGCTGCCCTCGCCTGACAGCGTGAAAGAGATCGGCCCTACGTTGCCGAAAGATGTAATCGCTGTTGCCGGCGGCGCTACGCGTGCACTTTCGGTACGTGAAGCGTTGCGCGCGTCTTCGTGTGAAACCGTTTTACTCCATGATGCCGCCAGGCCGTTTCTGGACACTGCGCTATGTAAACGACTGCTGAACGTCTCCAGTGGTGAAAATGCGGTGATACCGTTGCTGCCGGAAGCAAACGCCCTTAAGCGGATCGATGAAAGTGGCGTAACGCCGGTAGACCGTGACGGTCTGTTCATCACACAGACGCCGCAGCTTTTCCCGCGGGTTGCTCTGTTGGGATTGCTTGAGCAAGCAAGTGATTTTACCTGTAAAGACGAAGCTGAATTGTGGCTCAGGAACGGAAATAAACTCGATTGGGTTCTCGGCGCTCAGAAGAACTTTAAAGTGACAGAGAGAGGCGATTGGGAAATGGCGTGCGAACTTGCTCAGAATAAAACGATCTGCCGCTGCGGACTTGGTTATGACGTTCATCCGCTCGTGCCCGGCAGGCCGCTTGTGCTCGGAGGCGTTGTCGTACCTTCACGCCTTGGGCTGGACGGTCATTCCGATGCCGACGCTTTGACGCACGCCGTTAGCGATGCGGTCCTGAGCGCTGCGGGGCTGCCCGACATCGGCACTCTTTACCCCGCAAGCGACGAACGTTATAAGAGCATTTACAGTATGAAATTACTGACCGACGCTGTATCACGAGCCGGCGAATGCGGCTGGTTCGTCGAATGGGTCAGCGTTGTCCTGACTGCGCAGACGCCGCGGCTTAACCCCTGGAAAGAAGAGATTGTGCGTTCGCTGGAAAGCGTCCTTGGCGAGGGACGAATCAGCGTCACGTTCAAATCAGGCGAAGGCGTCGAACCGGCCGGGACGTCGCGCGCCATTTTTGTGTGGGCTTCTGCGACGCTGTGCAGAAATCGCGTGATTGTGACCGATTGATCTTAGCTTTTTAGCTTTTGAGTATTGATTCACATGGCAATCTATGCTAGAATCAATACAGATTTTAGGGAGTATGGAGGGAAGAGTGGGCAGTGCCCACTCTTTGTTTTTTATCAATCTCTCACGACTGAGGGGATTTACATGAACGTTGACAGTATTTCAGAAGAACTGAAAAAACTGACGGAGAAACTGGGCTTCGAGTTTGTCGGCGTTGAGCTCGTTCGCGAAGGCGGAGAGCAGATCCTGCGTCTTTACGCTGATGGCGAAGGCGGCATGACTCTTGACGGCTGTGAACGGATTGCCGGCGAAGCGAGCGCGTTTCTTGACGAGAAAGCGGATGAGATTGAAGGGACGTATCTGCTCGAAGTGAGTTCACCCGGCCTTGAACGTCCGCTTTTTAAGATCGAGGATTACCGCCGCTTCTGCGGTCGGCTCGTGAACATCCGTCTGAAAAACGCCTTTGAGGGGAGAAAACGTTTTCAGGCGACGATAAAAGAAGTCACAGACGGTACTGTCAGCTTCGACAGCGATGGAGAACTCTTTGACCTGCCTTTTGAGCGGATTATGTCCGCTAAACTTGTTTATACTGAACAAAAGGGACAGAAGAAAACCTTTAAGAAGAGCGGAGGAAACAGATAAATGGAACTGGGTGTCAACTTTATCAACGCTGTCAAGGTGCTTGCCGACGAGCGCAATCTTTCTGAGGAGGAAATCTTTGCCAGCGTTGAGGAAGCGTTGGCGTTGACGTACAAAAAATTCCGTTCCACGAAGCAGCAGCCGGTCGTGAAGATCGATCGCAGGAACGGTGATGTGATCATCTGCGACGTTTGCAAGGTCACCGATGAAGAAGAACCCGGCGAGAACGAAGTGACGAAAGCCCGCGCTGCCGAGCTTGGCTATCCCAATGCCGTTGCCGGCGATTCCGTAGAGGTCCCCGTGCTCGAACAGCCGGAAAAGTTTGGACGGGTAGCTGCACAGACGGCTCGTCAGCAGATCGTGCAGAAACTTAAAGACGCTGAACGGAAAATCGTATATAATGAGTTCAACGACAAAAAGGGTGATCTTGTCTCCGCGACGATCTTCAAGATGGAAGACGATCAGGTAATCGTACGACTGCCTGACCATAACGAGGCGGTGCTGCCTCGCGAAGAGCGCATCAGCGGTGAGGAGTACAAGCAGGGCGAGACAATGAAGTTTTTCCTGCTCGACGTCCGCCAGTCCGGCCGCGGCGCGAAGATCTTTGTGTCCCGTACGCACCCCAGTCTCCTGCGCAAGTTGCTGGAAGTGGAGATCCCTGAGATCCACGACGGAACCGTTAAAATCGAGAATACTGCCCGCGAGGCGGGTTCGCGTGCAAAAGTTGCCGTTTCCACTGAGGATCCCAACGTCG
>JAEEUD010000123.1 GCA_016286835.1 Pyramidobacter sp.
TCGGCAATTTTATATTCCATGGCAATTCTCCTTCCGTGGATCATTCACGCAGCAAAAGCTCAGGCACGCAACGCGACTTCATCGACGGTGCCCAACACGTCGCCGTCCGGAAACTGGACGACGATCTTTTCGTCGTTTTTCAGCGTCCTGGCAGCACAGACAGGGCGCCCGCCCTTCAGGACCAGACCGTACCCGCGACGCGCCAGCGCGTGCGGGGAAAGATTCTCGAGCGAGCGTTCCAGTTCAGTCAGCTTGGAAGCGGCGATCCGCGTCTCTCCAGTCAGTTTGTGCGACATCCGTTCGCTAACCGTATCGAGCCGCTGCGCAGTGCTTTGGAGACAAAACTCCATGTTTTTCCCGAGGCTGCCGCGCACCGCACACAAGGCGCTCTCTGCGCGGCCGATCTCGTGCCGCACATCTGCGTTCAGGCGGCGTTCACGAACCGCAATGGCCATGAGCTCCTGGGCACGGTCCGGGAATACACGGGCGGCCGCCGCGGTCGGCGTCGGTTCGCGGCAGTCCGATGCCATGTCGCAGAGCGACTCGTCGATCTCATGTCCGATGCCCGTCACCACGGGGATCGAAGAACGGGCTACTTCGCGCACGAGTTCCTCGTCATCGAAGGGGTTGAGATCTTCTTTCGCGCCGCCGCCGCGAACGAGCAAAATGACCTCGACGCCGGGAATACTTTGTGCGCGCCGCAGTGCACGAGCCGCACTTTCCGCCGCGCGTACGCCCTGAACCAGACAGGGCACGACGACAAGCTGAGCGAGCGGGAACCGGGTGTGAAACTGACGGATCACGTCGCGCACCGCAGCCCCCGTGTCCGACGTGACGCAGGCGACGACGCCCGGGAAAGCCGGGATCGGCCGCTTGCGGGCGGGCGAAAAAAGCCCCTCGCTTTCCAGACGCCGGCGCAGCTCTTCGCGTGCGCGCGCCGCCGCTCCTTCGCCGAGCGGGAAGAGCTTGCGAGCATAAACCTGAACCGTGCCGCGCGCGTCGTAAAACCTCACGCTGCCGACCGCGCAGACACGGTCACCCACTTCCGGCCACAACAGCTGACCGGCGGCGTCGCTGCGAAACATCACGCACGACAGAGAGGCGTTTTGCCCTTTTAACGAGAAATAGATATGTCCCGAGACGTGACGTTTGAAATCGGTCAGTTCACCCTCGACCGCGACACGCGCTAAAACGGCGTCATAGTCGATGAGGTTGCGCACGCGAAGGGCGACTTCGTCAACAGACAGTGGTCTGTCGACGCCGGCAGCGCCGGAACGGCGGATCATTGTTCCTGCGCTCGCGCGATGCGCGCCAGAACGCCGTTGACAAAACGTCCAGACTCCGCCCCGCCGAACTCCTTGGCGATTAGCACCGCTTCACTCAGAGCCACGGAGACGGGCACGGTGCGGGCGATAAAGCCTTCATAGATCGCCATGCGGATGACGGTGCGATCAACGAGACTCATTCGCGAAACCTTCCAGCCCGTCGCGTAACGTTCGATCAGCGCGTCGGTCTCAGCAAACGAGCACTGCGTTTCAAAAGCGCGGGCGCAGCTGGCACGGTATTCTTCGAAAGAAACAGGCTGAGTTTCGCAGTCTTCGCTCAGATGGACGACTTCCGGCTGTTTGCCGTCCTGCGCCTGCGGCAGAACAAACAGATCTTCAAAGCGGGCTTCGATCTCCGCCTGACTGAGAGGAGCCTCCGCAACGGCGCCGAGCGCGCACAGGATCTGGAACGCACGTACGCGCGCATTGTGTTCCTGAGTTCGCAGCTTTCCGTTTTCATCATTCTGATTTGTCATAACGGGCTCTCCCCTTTCAACTTCTATTTATCATGTTCGACAAAAGGCAGGAACTGCTTCACCCTCGCCCAGCCGCCGCCGTCCGTCAGCCAGAATGCCAGCGTCCAGGCTGCGGCGCCGGTCACTGCATAGATCAGCAGCTGACGCCAGGAAAGGACGAAAAGAGCGTAAACACCGCAGGCCGCGTTCAGCCAAAAGGCGGGACGCGCCCAGGAACGCCGCTCTATCGTCGGTTCCGGCGCGGCCGTACGGCTCTGTCTGATCCATCTCAGACGGGGCAGTTCCATGCCGGCTGCGCGAAGTTCGTCGGTAATAGCACGGGCCCGGCGCAGATCGTCTTCACGGCTCCAGAATTCGCGGCGGTCGCTGATGACGACAAGGCAAAGACGATCATGCGGACGCATTCGCACGGCACTGCACAGCGCGCCGGAAGGCAGATGGCGCGAGACAAGCGAGACGATCGCCTGTGTGTCGATCCTGATAAAGCCGTAGGGCGTTTTTCCAAAATCCTGATACACAGCGTCCGCCTCCTTCTTTCACCTACTGAAACAGCCGGCCCGAAGACGAGCCGGCTGTTTGTATTCATTCTCCGGCAGGCGCAGGAACTGCCTTGGACGCGGGCTCTTCGTCCGCGTTTTCTTCTTTTGCGGGAGCTTCGCCAAAATAGACGCCCTGAACGTAAATGTTCACCGCTTTGACCTCATAGCCGGTAGAACCTTCGAGCTCGTTTTTAAGGAACTCCTGAAGATCCCAGGCGACGTCAGGAATGCGCAGACCATAGCGGACAAGCACATACGCATCGACGGAAATCTGCGAACGATTGTCTTCCTCAATGATCGAGATCTTCACGCCCTCGGGATTTTTGCGTCCCAGTCCGAGCACGGACGCTCCAGAACTGGCCGGAACAACCGAGGTGATGTGCGTCAATGCGCGGCGCGCGATCTCCTGGATGACGTCCTCGGAGATGTGCAGTTTATTCTCGCCGCTTGACTCTTCCTCGTTTTTCGCCTCCTCGACGGCTTTGTCGAGGTCAAATGTGGGAGCGTATTCAGGTTCGGGCGTAGGTCCAAGCTCATCCATCAGATTCATCGGAACTCTCTTCGCGTGCGGCCGCCGGATTGAAGCGGCACGCGCAATCGGGACACTCGGCTTCGCCGTTGTCGTTCAAAAGCGATTCGTGACAGAAGAAATGCAGTCCGCACGACGGACAGACCGTCTCGCGGTATTCGCTTTCAAGATCTTCACGTTCTTCGTCTTCGCGGTCGAGTTCGTCCGCTTCGCCGCCGACGTCAAGGCACGCTTCCACGTGGGCCAGGTCAGAGTCGAGCTCTTCGCAGACGAAGTTGAGGTCGTCGATCGCGCTCTGCTGCTCGTCAAGACGCTTTCTCAGCTCATCGTTTTCCGCCGCCAGCGCTTCAAGCGCCTCGACGACCGCGCCGCACAGTGCTGCCGAAATTCCTTCCGGCGCGCCGCCGGCGTCAAGAAGTCCGCGGATATAAGCGATCCTGTCGCGCGCACCCATTTAATTTTCCTCCCTGTTCAGGACCTCCCGGCTATCACCGGGAAACGGTCAAAACGGATTACTTTTTGACGCGCTCGATATACTCGCCGGAGCGGGTATCGACGACGATGCTTTCACCGTTGGCGACAAAGAAGGGCACGTTGACGACGATGCCCGTTTCCAGCGTCGCGGGCTTGCCGCCGCCGGAAGCCGTGTCGCCCTTGAAGTTCGGCTGCGTGTCGACGATCTTGAGCACGACGCTGTTGGGCAGAGTGATGCCCATGACGCGGCCCTCGTACATATCAAGGCTGACTTCAAGGTTGTCGGTCAGGTAATTGAGCGCGGGGCCGAGGACTTCCTTGCTCAGATACACCTGATCGTAGCTTTCCATGTCCATGAAGACGTAGTTGTCGCCGTCTTTGTAGCTGTACTGAGCGGGCTTCTCGTCAAAGACGACGCGCTCGAACTTGTCGTTGCCGGAGACAAAGCTGTTCTCGGAAATGCTGCCCGTGTCAAGGTTGCGCAGCTTGCACTTGAGCACCGCGCCGCCGCGGCCCTTCATGTGGTGCTGACAATCGACAACTTCCCACAGGCCGCCCTGCCACTTGAGTTTCATTCCCGGGTAAAATTTACTGGTATCGACGATATCTGCCATGGTACTGATAACCTCCTGAAAATCTCTGCGCTCGCAAAGCGCAAACTATGACGGTTGATTTTATAGTATTTTCTCTGGGATTGCAAGGTCTTCGACGGTTAAAATCGAAGGAATCAAGATCATCACAACCTGAGACCGCGTTTTTTTCGTCTGCCGGACGCTGAAAAGCGCTCCGAGCAGCGGGATATCACTGAGAACGGGGACGCCCTTTCGCAGACGCGAGGTCGTTTCCTTGAACAATCCGCCGACGACGAACGGCTCACCGTCGCGCACGCGCACTTTCGTCTCGACCGACCGTGAGTTGACCTGTGGGATCTGTTCGCCCTGTGCACCGCGGATCCACTGCGTCACTTCGCCGGCAGCGATCGAGACGCCGACGGTGATCACGCCGTCGCGGCCGACGCGTGCGGACACCTCCAGCCTCGGTCCTACCTCCTCGTCCCCATAGGTCGGGTTTCGTGCATCGTCGCGACGTGAGACGTATTTGAGTTTTTCGACAAGCTTGATCGTCGCCTTTTCGCCGTCCAGTACCGTCACCGTTGGACTGGCAAGCACTTTGGCGACGTTTTTCTGCACGAGTGCCTGGATCCGGACGTCCAGCATCCGCGCGGCCATCCCCGCCAGATCGACGACGCCGCTGCCGATCGCGCCGGGCAAATTGGACGAGTCAAGATTCGGCAGTCCCGAGGAAGTTCCCCTCTGACTGTAACGCCCGCCGCCCATCGCAAACGTTCCGTTCTGGGAGCTGCCCCACCACCATTTATAAACGGCATTGACGGCGCCTTCCAGCTCGTCGCCGGCTTCTTCGTTGACCTCGATGATCCGCGCCTTGAAGGTGACCTGTACGCCGGGAGAGTCGATATCCTGAAGCACGCGCCGCACCCGCTCATGCTGACGTGCGGCGGCACGCACGATCAGGACGTGCCGCCGTTCGTCGACGATGACTTTATTGGCGGGCGAATTCAGATCGCCCAGTTCACGCAGCATGGCGGCGCACTTGTCGCAGTCTGCGTAGGCGATCTGATAGCTTTTCGTGATCAGCTTGCCGGCCAGCACTCCCGCCGAACCGCGTAAACCGACGGCGATCGTCTTTCCGACTCGCCTGTATTCAAGTCCGTGGGCACGCAGGACGAATTCCAGGACTTCCTGAAACGGCGCGTCGTAAAACGAAAGCGTCATCGTCGCGTCACGCGGCACGCTGGCATCAAGGACGATATTGACACCGGCATAAGCGCCGAGCAGGCGCAGCACATCGGCAAGCGGCGTATCGCTCACGTCGATCGTCACCTTCTGGAGCGAAACCGGCGTTTCGTTTCTGTCCGCGTGCAATCTCCCGCCGCTGGAGGCACGCAAAGCGCGTTTTTTCTGAAAGGAGATTTTCAACCGCGTACCGCCGTTCTTCACGCCTATCAGTTCCAGCGGAGATTCACAGAACACCTGCACGACCGCATCGCTGTCCGACTGCTCGACTTCCGCAAAAGGCGCCAGCGGGGCATGGAGCGTCTTCTGCCAGCGAAGCGCCGGGAAGGCGGTGTTCCTGAACGTCAAAATCACGCTCTCCTCGCCGCGGAAGAGCACTTCCGGACGCGGCAAGCGCTCGCCTTCGATATGAAGATCGAGCCGCGAATCGCCCGCCTGCTCGGCATAGACGGCCCGCAGTACAGGTGATGCCGGAAGCGCGCTGCGTCTGGCCGCCTGAAGCGGGACCGCAGTCAGGCACAGGAGCAGGATGATCAATATTTTTCTCATGTTCTCGTCACTCCACAGGTACAAAGAAGTCTTCACCATGCCACCGGCACAGGCATCCGGCCTGGGAGATCTCGCGAAAAACGATCCCGGCGACACTCTGTCCCGCAAAAACGATCTTCGCGTTTTTCTCTCCTTCGACAGAAACGAGCGCACAGCGACGTCCTTTGGAAACAACGACGCCCATCAGCCGCAACGCAGGACGTACTGAATAAACGGCCCCCGCTGGTCTTTCTCCGTCATC
>JAEEUD010000124.1 GCA_016286835.1 Pyramidobacter sp.
CCGCCGCGCACCTTGAAGAACTTTTTCAGGCCGCGCGTCTCGAGCAGTGGCCTGTCCGAAACAGGATTCATGTTCGTCATCATTCCCTCGCCTCCTTTGTCCAGCCGTCTTTGCCTTCAAGCAGATGACATTCGATCACGTGGGTGCCGCTGCGATAGGCGGACGGCGGCGTGGTACGGCACAGTTCCGTCGCGCGCGGACAGCGCGGCGCGAAGCTGCATCCTGCGGGCAGCTTTGTCGGGTCGGGCATCAGCCCCGGGATCGGCGTCAGGCGTGCCGTTTTTTCGCGCAGGTTGGGGATCGACGTGAACAGGCCGACGGTGTAGGGGTGGCGGAACTCTCCCTTGTAGATGTCGAGGGCCGTACCGGCTTCGATGATGCGTCCGGCGTACATCACGGCGACGTTATCGCACGTCTGCGCGACGATGCCGAGGTCGTGCGTGATCATGATCATGGCTGTGCCAAGCCGGTCGCGAAGTTCGCGGATCATGTTGATGACCTGCGCCTGGATGGTCACGTCAAGGGCCGTCGTGGGCTCGTCGGCGATCAGCAGATCGGGCTCGCAGACAAGCGCCATGGCGATGACGACGCGCTGCTTCATGCCTCCGGAGAACTGATGCGGGAAGGCGATTTTGCGTGAAGGCGGAATGCCCACCATGGTCAGCACTTCGTCGACTCGGGCCTGGATCTGTTCATGCGTTTTGCCGTCGGTGTTGTGCAGTTCAAGCGCTTCGGCGATCTGTTCCCCGACGGTCATGATCGGATTGAGGCTGGTCATCGGGTCCTGGAAGATCATTGCGATGTGCTTGCCGCGGATGTTGTGCAGCTCTTTTTCTTCCAGATCGAACAACGAACGGCCCTCGAACTCGATGGTGCCGTTGGGGATGAAGCCTGTCTTTTCCGGCAGCAGGCGCATGATCGAAAGCGCCGTCGTCGTCTTGCCGGCGCCGGTCTCGCCGACGAGGCCGATCGTCTCGCCCTTGTTGAGCGAAAAATGGATATGGTTGACGGCGTGGACCGTCTCCTTGTCGGTGCGGTATTCCACGCTCAGATCGGTGATTTTCAGCAATTCCTGTGACATGGGACCGCCCTCCTTAGCTCTTCAGCCTGGGGTCGAGCGCGTCGCGCAGACCGTCGCCAAGCACGCTCATCGAGAACGAGGCGATGCAGATGAGGATGCCGGGGAAGATGAGCAGATGCGGCGTGCGGCGCAGGAACTCCTGCGCCTCGCTGACCAGAGCGCCCCATTCCGGCTGCGGCGGGTCGATGCCGAGGCCGAGGAAGCTTAGCGTGGCCGCGGAGAGGATCATCGACGAGACGTTGGCCGTCGTCTGCACGATGAGCGGGCCGATCGCGTTGGGCAGCACGTGGCGGAGCAGGATATGCAGCGTCGAGCTGCCGCCGGCGCGCGCCGCTTCGATGTATTCCTGATCGGAGATGCCGAGCACGGCGGAACGCACGATGCGCACGAAGCCGGGGATGTTCGTCAGCGAGATGGCCACGCAGATGTTGAAGATGCCCGATCCCATCGCCGCAACGACTGCCATCGCGAAGAGCGTCGAGGGAATGGCCGAGAAGATGTCGAGGGCGCGCATGACGATGTCGTCGAGATAGCCGCCCACGTAGCCGACGAGTGCGCCAAGCATACTGCCGATCACCAGCGTGGCTGCTGCCGTGGCAAAGCCGATCGTCAGCGACACACGCGAGCCGTAGAGACAGCGCGTGAACAGGTCGCGCCCGTAGCCGTCGCAGCCGAACCAATGCGCCGCCGAGGGCAGCGCCAGCTTGAGACGCATGTTCATCTTGATCGCGAGGCTGTACGGACGGATCAGCGGCGCGCACAGTGCGATGATGATCATCAGCGCGATGACCGTCAGGCCGAACATGGCCAGCTTGTCCTTTTTCAGCCGCCGCCAGACTTCCTTGATCTGACTTTCTTTCTTGAAGCTGATCTCGACCTTTTCCTGCGTCAGGTTCATCAGCGGAGAGTCATCGTATTTCGAGCTCATCAGCGTTTCCCTCCTCCCGCGTATTTTGCCTTGATGCGCGGATCGATGAACGCGTACGACAGATCGACCGCAAGGATGACGAACGAGAAGATCAGCGCAAAGATGATGATGCCGCCGGTGACGACGGGGATGTCCTTCTGCTTGATGCCGGAGACGATGAAGGACCCCAGTCCGGGCAGTCCGAACAGAGTTTCCGTGGCGATAGCGCCGCCGATGAGGATGCCGAAACTGGTTCCGGCAACGGTGATGACGGGCATGAGGGCGTTCTTCATGGCGTGACGCCAGATGGCGATGTGCTCGTTCGCCCCCTTGGCACGCGCCGTGCGCACGTAGTCCTGACGGATCGTCTCAAGCATACTTGAGCGCGTGAAACGCAGCTGACGGCCGCCGTAAGGCAGACCGAGCGCGATCATCGGCATGACGAAGCTCTTCCACGTGGCCGCGCCGGTAGCGGGGAACCAGCGCAGACGAAGCGAGAAGATCAGCATGAGGATCATGCCGATCAAAAAGCCCGGCTGAGACGCGAGCAGTAACGCGACGCCGGTGCAAAGGCGGTCGATCAGCGAATTCTGCTTGACGGCCGAGAGCACGCCGAGCGGAATGCCGAAGACGAGCGAGAAGAGAATGGCGTTGAAGGCCACAGCCAGCGAGACGGGAAGACGATTCAGGATCTCGTCGAAAACGGGTTTCTTGGTGGAGTAGGAGACGCCGAGGTCAAAGTGGACGACGGCGTTGTACATATAGTTGAAATAGCGCTGCAGGAACGGCAGATTGTAGCCGAGCTCTTCGTTGAGCGCGTCGATGTCAGCCTGAACGGCGCCCACGCCGAGGATGTTCGAGGCAGGATCGCCGGGGATCAGATTCAAAATTGTGAAGATCAGGAACGAAACGCCGATGACGATCGGGATCATCAGAAGCAGGCGTTTGAGAACAAACCGATACACGTCGCGGCACCTCCCGGAAGGGATTTAAAAACAGGGCAGGGGGATATTCATCCTCCCTGCCCCCTTGAATTACCGAGTATACTCTTTTTCTCTCAGAACCGTGCTAGTTTTTCCACGACCACTCGTAGACCTGAGGATTGGTCGGATAGTTGACGGGGATGACGAGATCCTTCACCCAAACGTAGGGCTGCACCTTGTGGAAGATGGGCAGATACGTTGCGGTGTTGGCGATCCAGTCGTTCAGCTCGCGGTAGATCGCCTTGCGCTCTTCGACGTTCGTCGTGGCGACGCCCTTGTCCCAGAGCTCGTTCATGTGCTTCCAGTCGTACGGCGTGTCGGCGAACTTGACGTAGAACGAACCGACGAAGTCCGTCTGCGAGAACTTACGGTAGTAGTCGTAATCGCCGGAAGGCGAGAAACCGGTCGGGGCGATGCTGAAGTTCTGCTTGCGCATGTTGTTCATGTTTGTGGCCGAGTCGAGACGGTTGACCTTGGCGATGATGCCGATGTCGGCCATGTTCTGCTGGAGCACCTGCGCCATCTTCTCGAAGTAGCCGCCGGCCGAGCAGTTGATCACGCCGATGTCAACGCCGTTGGGGTAGGCCGACTTGGCGAGATATTCCTTCGCCTTGTCAGGATCGTAGTTGTAAACGATTCCCTCTGTCGGAGCGCCGACATTCTGAGCGCCGATCATGAAATCGGCGTTGACGGCCAGGCCGTCATAGCAGGTCATGTTCATCGCGTCCTTGTCGATGCAGTAGGCGATCGCCTTGCGCAGGTTCTCGTCGTCAAGAGGCTTGGCGGCAGGGTTGATGACGAGGAACGAGATGTGGTTGGCGGGAACGAGCTGGGTGTTGTACTTCTCGTTTTCCTTCAGGTCGTCCCAGTTGGCGATCGGGGCGATGTACCAGTCGAGCTCGCCGGCTTCAAAGGCGATCAGACCGGCGGAAGCCTGGGTGATCGGCTTGTAGTCCAGCTTCTTGATCGGCGCGACGCCGCGATAGTACTCCGGGAACGCGTTGCAGGTCCACTCGACGTCATGCTGGAGCGACGTGAGGTAATACGGTCCCGTGCCGGCCAGTGCGACTTTTGTGCCGAACTGCTCACCCTGTTCGGTCACTTCGCGCTCACTGAGCACGAAGACGCCGCACAGACTGTTGAGGAACGCTGAGTTGGGACGCTCAAGCTCGAATACCAGCGTGTCGTCGCCTTCGGCGCGGATGTCCTTCACGCCGGGCAGGCGGCTTTTCATCTGAGGCGTGCCCTGGGCGCGCTTGAACGAGAAGACGCAGTCCTTCACCGTGACGGGATCGCCGTTGTGGAACTTGGCGTTCTTGCGGATCTTGAACTTATACGTGAGACCGTCTTCGGAGACAGTGTAGCTCTCGGCGATGCGAGGCTGATACTCGCCTGTTTTTTCGTTCTGATGGTACAGGCTTTCGTAGATCTGGCGCAGGAAAATGTCGTCCTGAAGGTTGACCGTGCGGTGCGGGTCGATCGTCGTCAGAGGCGCGAGGATGCTCAGACGAAGGACGCGGTCATCATTGCCGGCCGCCAACGCCGCGCCGGAAAGAGCGCTCAAACCGATGCCTGCCGCAGTTGCAAAAAGAAGGGTTCTGGGGTTGAAGATTTTTTTCATGATGACCTCCTAAAAAGAATAGATTTGTGTTTCTGAAACTTTCATTATGTCGGAATAGTAGCATTTTTTGCGGAGAATGTAAAGTATGAATAATGTGGCAGGCCGTAAAACGTCATTTCATTTTATTAAAGCATGGATTTACTTTGTTACAGAGCAATTTGATTTTTTCAGCTAAAATTTGCGATTTGCTCTGACAAAAAGCTCAAAGGCGTGTACAATAGCGGTAAGAAAACAGAAAGAATATGCCTGCGGCAAAGCCGGCGGGCGAAAAGGAGCGCATGAATGCGTATGAAAGAAAAAAAGAATCTCATCCTGCTGTTCGGCGGGCAGTCCTCTGAGCATGATGTGTCCTGTGTTTCGGCTGTCACGGTGGCCGGCGGCGTGGACAGGCAAAAATACGATCTGCTGCTGATCGGCATCACGAAAGACGGCCGCTGGCTGAAAACGGATTCGATCGACGACGTCGCCTCGGGAAAATGGCGCGAGAGCACGGTGCGTGCCGCATTGCTGCCCGACGCGGGACTGAAAAGCGTGCTTATCGACGACAACGGCGTGCTGTCGCTGGTGCGGGCCGACGTGGTCTTTCCCGTTCTGCACGGCCTGTACGGCGAGGACGGCTGCGTCCAGGGGCTGCTTGAGCTGGCGCAGATCCCTTACGTGGGCTGCGGCGTGCTTTCTTCCGCGGTGACGATGGACAAGGCGACGACGAAGGCGATCGTGGATCGTCTCGGCGTCGCTCAGGCGAAGTATCTGGCCTTCCGCCGCGAAGAAATGGCCGATCTGGAAGGACTTTGCGACCGTATCGAAACGGCGCTGGGCTGGCCGGTCTTCGTGAAACCATCGAATGCAGGTTCGTCATGCGGCATCTCCAAGGCGGGAAATCGCGACGAGCTCAAAAAAGCGCTTGAGATCGCGGCGGAAAACGACTTCAAGATCGTCGTCGAAGAAGCGATCGTCGGGCGCGAGCTGGAGACGGCCGCGCTGGGCGGCTGGAACGCGCGCGTCTGCGGCGTCGGGGAGATCCTTGCGACGGCCGAGTTCTACGATTACGATGCCAAGTATAAGGACAGCACTTCGCGCACAGTGCTGAACGCCGATCTCCCCGAAGGGAAGGCCGACGAGATCCGCGAGGCGGCGAAAAAGATCTATCGCGCGCTCGACTGCGACGGGCTTTCGCGTGTCGACTTCTTTCTTGAGAAGGGCACGAACCGCGTCATCTTCAATGAGATCAACACCATTCCCGGCTTCACCTCGATCAGCATGTACCCCAAACTCTTGGAGACACCCGGCGTTCCTCTGCCGGAGCTGGTCGAAG
>JAEEUD010000125.1 GCA_016286835.1 Pyramidobacter sp.
TGATAACGTATCTATCACCCTTCCCGCGCGCACGACGCTCGTCGTCGTCGGCGAATCCTGCTGCGGCAAATCGACTCTGGGCCGCGCCGTGCTGCGTCTGATCGAGCCGACGGCCGGACAGGTGCTGTTCAACGGCGAGGACATCACGAAGTTCAGCCGGTATGAAATGCGCGAGATGCGGCGCCAGATGCAGATCATCTTCCAGGACCCGTATTCGAGCATCAATCCCCGCATGTCAGTCGCCGAGATCATCGCCGAGTACATGCTCATCAACCACACCTGCTCCAGCAAGGCCGAAGCCTTCCAGCGCACCGCCGAGCTGATGGACGTTGTCGGCCTCGCGCGCCGCTACGCCAGCGTCTACCCGCATGAGCTCGACGGCGGCCGCCGCCAGCGCATCGGCATCGCCCGTGCCCTCTCGCTGCGCCCCAAGTTCATCGTCTGCGACGAACCCGTGTCGGCGCTTGACGTGTCCATTCAGGCGCAGATCCTCAACCTGCTCATGGACATCCAGGACAACATGGGACTGACCTATATGTTCATCACCCATGACCTGTCCGTCGTCAAGCACATCTCCGACGAGATCATCGTCATGTACCTGGGGCAGTGCGTGGAACGCGCCACATCCGACGGATTGTTTGAAAAGCCCATGCATCCGTATACAAAGGCTCTGCTGGCGGCGATCCCCGAGCCGGATATCGCCATGCGCAACAAGCCCATCCAGGTCATCCGCGGCGAAGTCACCAGCCCCGTCAACCCGCCCGAAGGCTGCCGCTTCGCGTCCCGCTGCGAACACGCGACAGAACGCTGCCACCGCGAAACGCCCGAACTCGTCGAACGTGAAAAAGGGCGTTGGATCGCGTGCCACCTGTATGATCCGGGAAACGCGTAAGACAAAAGCAAAATTCAGATGCTTTATACGAAGAAACACAGTTTATGAAACACAAGGCCGGTCGCTCAATTCTGAGCTGCCGGTCTTTTTTATGTTTTTCATTTTTGTCGTGCCCTTTTCCACTCAAATTGAATCGTCGATTTTTCTTATCACGAACGGCATGAAGTGCGCTATAATACAAAAATCGTTCTGATTCATCACACAAAGGAGGTCCCGCCGGTGCCACAGTCTTCAGAGAGAATCGTTCCTCTGCCGCCGCTGGAATCTATGCTGCCCCACGAGGCGGAGATCGTCAGGGCGCGGTGGGACGGCGATCCTCGCATCCACACGCCGAGCGGCTACGCGCTTGAATCGGAGGCAACGGCTTATTTCAAGGCAGCCGACGTGCCGGACTCGCCCTATTTTCCGCAGATCGACTTTTATCACTCGTACAGCCATGGCTCGCTGTCGATCCTGCCGTGCTTCCGCACCTATCAGCAGACGCGCGGCTACACGTGCGCCTCGGCGATCGCGCTGATGACGCTGTATCACTTTGGTGTTTACGACTGGGAAGAGCTGCAGATCGCCGATAAAATGGCTTCGTTCCACGGTCTGCCCCCTGACACGCGCCGTCCGATCCCCGTGCGCGACCTGGCGATGTTCTTTCAGTCGCTGGGCTGGGAGGTGGAGTCCAACCTGGAATGTGCCGCCCGCGCCCCGGAGGACAATCACATTTACGATCCCTGGCGCTCGGAAAAGGCCAAGACGTTCAAAACGCTTGAGGATTTCGCCGCTTTTTGCAAGCGCACGATCCGCTCGGGCGCGCCGATCATGGTGGAAAACATCGACTGGGGCGCGCACTGGCGCGTGATCATCGGCTATGATGACATGGGCACGGGTAAGGCGGAGCACGGCGTGCTGGTCCTCTCCGACCCGCACGACACGGCCGATCATTGTCAGGACGGTTACGTGGTGGAGCACATCGACAAGTTTTACAGCATGTGGTACGATATTTTCGTGATGGAGCGCGATGAATGCACACAGCCGTTCGTCGTCGCACGTCCGCCGTGGATGAAAGGAGCTGGCGCGATATGATCAGAGAATCTGTCCCTTTGGTGCGTTTTGGCGTCGCTGTACCGGGCAACCTGCTCGAACTGTTTGACAGACGTATCGACGAAGCCGGGCTGCCCAACCGCTCGGAAGCGCTGCGTCAGCTGATCCGCGAATATGTAGCTCAGGACACGTGGGAAAACGGAGGTCAGGTGTATGGTACGATCACGCTGACGTACAACCACCACGCCAACGACGCCACGAGCAAACTGACAGAGCTTCAGCATGATTTCGGCGAGATCATCGTCTGCACGACGCACGTGCACGCCGATCATCATCATTGTCTGGAGGTCATCATCGTGCGCGGTGAAGTCGCGCGCGTGAAAGAATTTCTCACCGCGCTGCGGGCTCTCAAGGCGATGCAGTCCGTGTCACCCGTGATCGCGACACTGGTTTAGCTTCTGGCGTTTTTTCTTCAGGCAGGGGCGGCTCACCTCCGCTGCTCTGATCGTTGTCTTTCGCAGCAGCATCGGGGCGCTGTTAACGTGACAATCCAATTCGTGAATTCTTGGTTCAACATGAAATCAAAGCGGCGTATTGCCGGAGTCAATTCTCCAGCAATACGCCGCTTTTATCATCCTGTTCTGCTTGCTTTTCGCGTGTGTCATCTGTTGTTGAAGCCAAAGTCTAAAACGAGAAGTGTGCCCCGCTTCTTTTGTAATTCGCTCAACGAGACCGAAAACACACTACAACTCGCCTCTCCTGCGTTTTGCATCATAATCCTTCACGAGGCCGCGAAGGGTAAATGACAGCAGCAGGAGTCCGACAAGGTTCGGCAGGGCCATGAGGCCGTTCAGCGTGTCCGAGATGTCCCAGAGGCTGTTCAGGAACTCGTTGCCCTGTGCGCCGACAAACTGGGAACCCGCCGCGCCGAACATGATCAGGACGATCCAGATCACCTTCATGACAGGCTTGAACCACACGCCCAGCAGATACGTCGCAGCCGTTTCTGCATACCAGTACCACCCGAGGATCGTGGAGAACGCGAAGCACAGCAGCCCGAAGGACAGCACGTACTTGCCCATGGGGCCCATGGCGTTCTCGAAAGCCTGCAGCGTCAGCTGCGCGCCGGTCAGGTTCGGAGAGCCGGTCAGAGTTCCCGTGGTGAGGATCACGAGGGACGTCATCGTGCAGATCACGATAGTGTCCATGAAAACCTCAAAAATCCCGTAAAGTCCCTGCTGCACAGGGTGTTCGACGTTGGCCGTCGCATGGACCATCGGCGCGGAGCCCATACCGGCTTCGTTGGAGAAGACGCCGCGGGCGATCCCCCGTTGGATGGCTTCCTTCACGCCCCAGCCGGCAAGACCGGCAGGAATGGTCTCGGGATTGCGGAAAGCCATGGAGAGAGCCTCGGAGAAAACGCCGGAGATCTGGCCCGAGTAGTTCACGAGCACGATAACGGCGCCGACGATGTAAAAAACAGCCATAAAGGGCACCAGATATGTCGTCACGGTGGAAAGACTCTTCAAGCCGCCGATGATGACCAGCCCCACCAGGATCGCAATGCCAATCCCGCTGTAAAAATGGTCGATGCCCCAGCCCATGGACAGCGCCTCTGCGGCGGAGTTCGCCTGAGTGGAAGCGCCGATGCCGAAGGAGGCCAGAAACGCAAACAGAGCGAAGATGACCGCGAGCAGCTTGCCCAGCGGCTTCCACGCACCGCCCCGGTCGCCCAGACCGTGCTCAAGGATGTACATGGTGCCTCCGCGCCAGTCGCCGTGTGCGTCTTTCTGGCGAAAGTGAACGGCCAGCACGACTTCGCTGAACTTCGTGCACATGCCGAAGAAGGCCGATATGAGCATCCACACAAGCGCCCCGGGACCGGCCAGATGCAGAGCCGTCGCCACGCCGGCGATGTTGCCCGTGCCGACCGTGGCCGCCATGGCCGTCGCCATCGCCGCAAAGGGCGAGATGGACCTGTCGTGAGCGCTCTTTTTGCGGAAGCTGAAGACTTCCGCCAGAGAAGCGAAGAAATAGCGCAGCTGCGGCAGCCCCAGCAGAAGCGTCAGCCAGACGCCCGTGCCCACCAGCAGGATCAGGACCGGAGCCCCCCACACGAAGCTGTTGACAGCTCCGTTCCACTCCATAATCGTTTTCATGGCGTTCATCGTGATAACATCTCCTTCGCCAAAATGTTCGGAACACAGAAACTGGGATCGGCAGCAACGGTCAGAGGCAAAACGAGCATCCCGCAAGGCCGGAAAAGCAGCGCACTGTCCTATCCGAAGCTTCTGTTTGACTTTATCATATCAAACTGTCAAAATCCGTGTTATGAAAATCGCTGTTTTCTATAAGTGTTCCCGAATGGCCTGGACGGAGAAAGAGTCATCGTGCCGCATCCCGTTCGCCGTTCAGCCTGTCAAGCAAAGCCGGCAGCTCCGCAAGGCCGGAGATGGAATACGGCGCGGCATGTCGTTTCGCCGCCTCGCCCACCGCGATGGCCGTCATACCGGCTGCTGTCGCCGAAGCAATGCCGGCGGGAGCGTCGTCAACGGCAGCACAGACCGTCGGCGGCACGCCGAGAGCTTCAGCAGCTTTGGCGAACACCTCCGGATCGGGCTTGCCGCGCGTGATGTCGTTGCCGTCCACCGTCGCGTCAAAATACGCACGCAGCCCCGTGCGGTCGAGAATGAGCGGCGCGTTCCGGCTCGACGACGCCAGGGCAAGTTTCCATCCTGCCGTGCGAAGCGTCCGCAGGCACGCGAACACCTCCGGCGCCACAAAATCGGGCGTCATCGCATCAATATGCGTCCGGAACAGGGCGTTCTTTTCATCGCTGATGGCAGCTCTTTCCTTCGCAGAAAACGCACGCGGTGATTTTGAAAGAACGATGTTTACGCAGTCCTCACGGGAAAGCCCCAGCAGCCTGGTATTGTCAGCCTCGGTAAACGGTATCCCCCAACGGCGTGTGACCACCTGCCAGGCCTTGAAATGCAGCTTATCGGTCGAAAGCAGGACGCCGTCCATATCAAAGGCGACCGCGCAAAGACGCGGGGCCCTGTTTTTCATCATCGTATTCATTTTTTATTTGCCGCCTCCTGAACCGCGACAGAACGTTTTAAACAAATCACGCAATCGCGGCGAGATCGTGAGAAAAATTTACATTTCAGTCTTGACCTTTGCTTTGAAATGTTATAACATACGGTTAAGTTGACATCACGCCGTGTTTAGTTGAACAAGGTCATATTTTAGCTTGTTTTCTTAGTTTGCACGGCTTTTGTCACGTTCGTTGGGTGAAACGGCGCTTGTAAAGCGCTCATTTTAGGGCGCGCCCGTGCGCGCAAGGGAGGAATCGTTTATGAAACGTTTTGGTGCGTTTGTACTGGCAGCCGCTGTGGTTGTCGGGGTTGCGGGAGCTTCGTTCGCGAAGGCCGGCTCGGCGACGATGAAGATCATCGAGCAGGCCCAGACCATGACGCTCGAAGAGCTCGCGAAGAAGGCCATTGAAGAGAGCAACGGCAAGATGTTCTACGGCCTCGGCAACAGCAGCCGCGGCAAGAGCGCTCTGCCTCTGTTCATCAAATACCTGCAGACCTTCGAGCCGGGCTACACGCTGAACTTCGAGTGGCAGCAGCCGAAGAACAACAAGATCTTCGATCAGCTTACAGCTGACGCGCAGAAGGACAAGGGCACGTTCTCGATGACGTTGATCCAGGACGGCAACCAGATCGAGAGCAAGATGGTCCAGACCGGCGTGCTCGACACGTTCGTTCCCAAGGGCTGGGCTGAGGCCAACAACGTGAAGCCGGCCGACATCCGCTTCCTGCCTCTCCAGACGCTGAACAAGGTCTTCATGTACAACAACACCGGCACCAAGAAGTACCTGAACTGCT
>JAEEUD010000003.1 GCA_016286835.1 Pyramidobacter sp.
GGCTCAGTTCGGCGGCCAGCGCTTCGGCGAAATGGAAGTTTGGGCCCTTCAGGGCTACGGCGCCTCGCACGTGCTTCAGGAAATGCTCACCGTCAAGTCGGACGATATCCGCGGCCGTCTCAAGACCTACGAGCGCATCGTCAAGGGCGAGAACCTCACGCAGCCCGGCGTCCCCGAGAGCTTCAAGGTGCTCGTCAAGGAACTGGAAGGCCTCGGCCTGACCGTCGAGATCGATTACAGCGACGGCACCTCCGGCCCCCTGCAGATCGACGACGATGACGACGGTCCGCGCCGTCCCAGCGACATCGACAGGATCTCCGCGAGCGACCTCAACGACGGCGAACGCCGCGGCGGTCTGTCGGAGTTCGCCGATGAAGCGGACGAGACGGACGGAGAAGGCGAGTCCGTGAGCGGCGAATTCAGCGAAGTCTACGATCCCGCCGAAGCCGAGGAAGAGAACCTGTCCGAAGACGGCGTGCCCGCGGCGGAAGCCGGGGAAGATGCGTAGTCCGTTTCTGCAACGGCACGAACGCCGCGTTTTCTGCATCACATCCGTCGCGAACGATTCGTTTTCGCTTTTGTGCAAAGAAATGGAGTGATTCTCCTTATGAATAAAGAAACTGCCGGAGTCCGCCAGCGCAAGGAAATCATCGGGATCCGCCTGCGTCTTGCCACCCCCGACCAGATCAGGGCCCTGTCGCGCGGCGAAGTCAAGAAGCCCGAGACGATCAACTACCGCACCCTTCGTCCCGAGCGCGACGGCCTGTTCTGCGAGCGCATCTTCGGACCCACGAAGAGCTTTGAGTGCGCCTGCGGCAAATATAAGAAGAGCGGTCCCAAGTTCAAGGGCGTCATCTGCGACCGCTGCGGCGTCGAAGTCACCGACAACCGCGTGCGCCGCGAGCGCATGGGCCACATCGAGCTGGCCGCGCCCGTCGTGCACATCTGGTACCTGCGCGGCATCCCCAGCCGCCTCAGCCTGCTGCTCGGCACGCAGACGAAGATGCTCGAGCGCGTCGTCTACTTTGCGCCGATGCGCAAGCGCGAGGCCGCGTACAAGGTCGTCATCGAGGGAACGCATCCCGAGCTGGCCGCCAAGGACGACATCATTTCCGAGTCGGAAGTGAACGTCCACAAGCATTACGATCCCACGTTCAAGGCCGAAGAGGCCTACCGCATCCTCTCCACCGACGACGTGCCGCTGCGCGTGGGCGATGTGATCAGCACTACGCAGATGGGCAAGTATCAGGCGGAGTGGGGCGAGGAGTCGTTCTCCGCCGAGCCTGCCTGGCAGATCACATCTCTCAACGGCGTCAAGGCCGACGAGATCCCCGTGCTGACCGCTGCCGACGCAGCGCCCGCCGAAAACGCGGAGAACGCACCGAAATGGAAGCCGGGCGACACGCTGTCCGAGACCGATCTGGCCGCTCTGCGCGCCGGCGGCGACACGGTCGAGGCCGAACGCCGCAAAAACGGCACGCAGGACTGCTTCATCGTCACCTCCGTGACCCGTCTGCCGTACGCCAAGGGACAGATCCTGTCCCAGTCGGAGCACGCTCTGTTCCAGGAAAAGTATCCGCACCGCTTCACCTCGCAGCTTGAAAGTGTCGTCATCGAAGATCCCTGCTACCTCATCATCAACGAGGGCGCTTCGCCGTTCTCCGACTGCGACATCGTCATCGAGCGCGAGCAGAGGCTCTGCGCCGCCTACGACCCCAAGTTCAAGGCCGGCATCGGCGCCGAGGGCGTGCATGAAAAGCTCAGCTCCATGGACCTGCCGCATCTCGTCCAGGAGCTTCGCGAAGAGCTCTCGCAGACGACGGGGCAGAAGCGCCGCAAGATCGTCAAGCGCCTCCAGGTCGTCGAGGACTTCCGCAAGGGCGACTGCGCGCCTCAGTCGATGGTGCTGCAGGTGCTGCCCGTCATCCCGCCCGATCTGCGTCCCATGGTCCAGCTCGACGGCGGCCGTTTCGCCACCTCCGACCTCAACGACCTCTACCGCCGCGTCATCAACCGCAACAACCGCCTCAGCAAGCTCAAAGAGCTGAAAGCGCCCGAGATCATCATCCGCAACGAAAAGAGGATGCTTCAGGAGTCGGTGGACGCGCTGATCGACAACGGCCGCATGGGCAAGGCCGTCATCGGCGCCGGCAATCGCCCGCTGAAGAGCCTTTCCGACCTGCTCCGCGGCAAGAAGGGCCGCTTCCGTCAGAATCTGCTCGGCAAGCGCGTCGATTATTCCGGCCGTTCCGTTATCGCCATCGGCCCCTTCCTGCGCCTCTATCAGTGCGGTCTGCCCAAGCGCATGGCGCTCGAGCTCTTCAAGCCGTTCGTCATTCAGAAGATGGTCGACACCGGCATTGCCACGAACGTCAAAAACGGCAAGCGCATGATCGAGCGCGGCGACGACAGAGTGTGGGACATCCTTGAGGAGATCATCAAGGATCATCCCGTCATGCTCAACCGTGCGCCGACGCTGCACCGCCTCGGCATCCAGGCCTTCGAGCCCATCCTCATGGAAGGCAAGGCCATCCGTCTGCATCCCATGGTCTGCACAGCGTTCAACGCCGACTTCGACGGCGACCAGATGGCCGTCCACGTGCCGCTGTCCATCGAAGCGCAGACCGAGGCCCGTATGCTCATGCTGGCTGCCAACAACCTGCTTTCGCCGGCCAGCGGCAAGCCCATCGTCTCGCCCACGCAGGATATCCTGCTCGGCATCTACTACATCACCAACATGGTCGATGGCAAGCCGGGCGAAGGTACTTACTACGACAGCCTCGAAGACGTAATGACCGCGCTCGATCACGGCGCCGTGCACGTCAACACGAGGATCTACCTGAAGTGGAACCCCGAATGGAAGCCGCTCACCAATAAGGGCATCGAGGACAAGGACTTCCTCGACCCGGCAACGCGACGCTGGCTCATCACCACCCCGGGACGCGTGCTCTTCAACCTGCACATCAATCCCAGACTGCGCTTCGTCAACTTCCAGCTGGGCAAGAAAGACCTCAGCTCGATGCTTGACCGCGCCTACGACTACCTCAGCCACATCGAGATGGTCGACGTCCTCGACTCGATCAAGAACCTCGGCTATCACTGGGCGTGCGTGTCCGGCCTCAGCTTCCAGATGCAGGCCATCGTCATCCCGCCCGAGAAGCAGCAGCTCGTTTCCGAGTCGCTTGAGGTCGACGGCCGCATTCGCGAGCAGTACGAGATGGGCATCCTCACCGAAGACGAATACCTGCGCCAGAAGGAAGACCTGTGGTCCAAGGCGGCCGGTACGATCGGAAAGTCGATCCTCAGCCACATGGACGTGAACAACCCGCTGCGCATGATGGTCGATTCCGGTGCCCGAGGCAGCCAGGGCCAGCTGGCCCAGATGGCCGGCATTCGCGGTCTGATGGCCGACCCCACCGGACGCATCATCGACTACCCGATCACCACCAACTTCCGCGAAGGCATGAACATGCTCGAGTACTTCATCTCGACGCACGGCGCCCGTAAGGGACTGGCCGACACGGCTCTGAGAACGGCGAAGTCGGGGTATCTGACGCGCCGCCTTGTCGATGTCGCGCAGGACATCATGGTCCTTGAAGAGGACTGCCACACCGAAAAGGGCATCAAGATCGAGCCCATGAAGAGCGACAACAAGATCGTCATCCCTCTGAGCGAACGCATCAGCGGCCGCACCAGCCTCGAAGAGATCGTCGATCCCGAAAGCGGCGAGGTCCTCGTCGAAAAGAACGGCCTGATCACGCCCGAGATCGCCGCGAAGATCGATAAAGTGCGCGAGTACATCTGGGTGCGCAGCCCGCTCAGCTGCGAATCGAAGCACGGCATCTGCCGCAAGTGCTACGGCGTCGATCTGTCCAGCCGTAAGATGGTCAACATCGGCGAAGCCGTCGGCGTCGTCGCCGCGCAGTCGATCGGCGAGCCCGGCACGCAGCTGACCATGCGCACCTTCCACACCGGCGGCGTGCGCATCTCCGGAGAAGACATCACTCAGGGTCTGCCGCGCATCGAGCAGCTGTTCGAAGCCCGCCGTCCCAAGAAGGTCGCCTACCTGGCCGGCCTCAACGGCAAGGTGGCCGAAGTGCGCGAGCTCGAAGGCAAGCGCAAGGTCATCATCGAGGGCACGCCCAACGACAGCGATGTCGTGCAGAAAGTTACTTATAATATCCCCGGCTCGCAGAACCTTCTCGTCGAAGAAGGCCAGGAAGTCACCGCGGGGCAGCGCATCACCGACGGCAACATCGACCCGCAGCAGCTCCTCGAAGTCGAAGGCCAGGAGGCCGTGCAGAAGTACCTGGTGGACAGCATCCAGGAAGTCTACCGCTCGCAGGGCGTGAGCATCAACAACAAGCACATCGAAGTCATCCTTCGTAAAGTCGCGCCGATCAACCGTCTGCGCGTCATGGACGAGGGCGACACCTCGCTCGTCGCCGGCGATCTCGTCTGGGCGGCCGACGTGGAGAAGGAGATCGCGGCTCTGAACGCCGAGAACGAGCGCAACCTCGAAGAGGCCGTTTCCACTCTTTCCGGCATGAAGTTCCTCGGTCAGGACGGGACGCACCCCACGCCCGAGATCACCGAACGCCTGAAGACGATCATCGACCGCGACCTTGTCGAACTGCTGCTCAAACCCGGCACGCCGACGACCCGCCTGCGCGTGGACGACGGCCAGGGACCGCTGACGGTCATCGTCGGCGAGGCCACGTTCCGCGCTGCGCTCAAGGGCTTCCGCCCCGTCGAGCCGATCGTCTGCGCCGACGGCACGGTCATCCCCGAGACGTGCGACCTGACACTGACCGAGCTGACGAAGATCACGGACAGCCCCTCCGAGCCGCATCTGTACCGTGACGTCGAGCGGCTGAACAAGCTCATCGGCGCCGCCTTCCTGGCGAAAAACGTGACCGCTCCCGACGGCACGCTGCTGGCTCCCGCCGACAGCGAGGTCGACGCGGAACTGGCGGAAAAACTTGCTGCGGCTCCGGTCGAAAGCATCCGCATCTGGAAGAACGTGCAGCAGATCGACGTGACCGACTACCTTGAAAGCCGCCTTGTCAGCACCCTCTGGGGCAAGATCATCGTCGCTGCGTTCGACGGCGACGGCAATCCCATCCCCGACGCGGCGAAGTTCGTCGATGCGATGGTCGTCCGCGGCATCCTCGAGGGGCGGATCAAGTCGCTCTCGCTCGCCGACAGCGAGAAGGAAGTGAAGCTCGACGACCTTCTTGCTCAGGAGCTGCTCAACGCTGTGGTTGGCAAGGTCACGCTGCGCGAGATCCCGCTGGGGGAGGGCAAGGCCCCGATCCGTGCCGGCACGACGCTGACGGAGGAACTCGTTTCCCGGATCATCGAGGCCCGTGTGCCGCATCTGACCCTCCGCGCCGCTTCGCCGCAGAGCGAAGAAGTGCCGCTGCTCACGCGCGTCAGCTACGTGCGCAAGCTGCGCGTCGCGCCCGTCTGCAAGAAATTCATCCACGGCATCACCAAGGCCGCCCTTGCGACGGAGAGTTTCCTCAGCGCCGCATCGTTCCAGCAGACCGCTCAGATCCTTGCCGGCGCGGCCGTCCGCAGCCAGGTCGATCACCTCATGGGCCTGAAGGAGAACGTCATCATCGGACACCTCATTCCCGCCGGAACGGGTATCGAACGATTCCAGAGGATCGAGATCGTCAGCAAAATGAACACGCCCGAGGAAGAATCGCCCGAAGGCGAGCAAAGCGCCGAACCGGCTCCCGAACCTGTATCGGAACCGACCGAGGCATAATGAAAAAAGAAAAATCGCAAAAATACTTTAAATAACGTCGAAAAAACTCAATAAATTACGCGAAACGGGGCGTGCTAAATGCTTGACATTAGCGCGCCCCGTTTGGTATTATTCGTCGAGGTCTTTCGTGCGAGGGTGAACTGTGTCCTTTTATCGGGAACCGCTGTGATTCCAAGGCGCGTTCTTTCCCTCTCGGAAAGGTTATTACGTCTGGACACAGGATGGTTCGACTGGCGCACTTCATTCGCGCGCTTCGCGAACTTGCGGACGAAGTGCGGCGATACTCTCGAAAGAGGCTGGTTTCTCGCTCGTGCGAAAAGTTCCAGACAATCCCGGACCGGTGACATCGAACGAAAGACAGCCGAAAGGATTTCGGCAGATTTTATACACTCAAAGTTTTGAGAAGGAGGAAACAGCGTGCCAACTATCAATCAGCTTGTGCGCAAAGGCCGCACCGCTCCGGTCACGAAATCGGCGTCTCCCGCTCTGCAGAACTCGCCCGTGCGCCGCGGCGTGTGCACCCGTGTTTACACGGTTACTCCCAAGAAGCCCAACTCGGCTCTTCGTAAGGTCGCCCGTGTCCGTCTGACCAACGGGATCGAGGTTACATCCTACATCCCCGGCGTCGGTCATAACCTTCAGGAGCACTCTGTCGTGCTCGTGCGCGGCGGCCGTGTCAAGGACCTTCCCGGCGTCCGCTACCACATCGTCCGCGGGACTCTCGACTGCGGCGGCGTTGCCGATCGCAAGCGCAGCCGTTCCAAGTACGGCGCCCGCCGTCCGAAGAACTAGTTTTTAAGGGGGAAATCAAATGCCGCGCAAAGGGCATATCAAAAGACGTGAGACGCTTGCCGACGCAACCTACGGCAGCACTGTTATCACGAAGTTCATCAACACTCTGATGCTTGACGGCAAGAAGAGCACCGCCGAAGGCATCATGTACGGCGCGCTGGAGCGCGCTTCCGAAAAGCTCAAGGTCGAGCCCATGGCCCTCTTCGAGAAGGCGATGGAGAACGTCAAGCCCGCGGTCGAGGTCCGTTCCCGCCGCGTCGGCGGCGCCACCTACCAGGTGCCCGTCGAGGTCGCGCCCGCGCGCGCTCAGGCTCTGGCGATCCGCTGGATCATCTCCTATGCCCGCGGCAAGAAGGGCATGCCCATGGCCGAGCGCCTTGCCCGCGAGCTGATGGACGCCTACAACAACGAAGGCAGCTCCGTCAAGAAGCGTGAAGATACGCATAAGATGGCCGAGGCCAACCGCGCCTTCGCTCACTACCGCTGGTAATTTTCAGCAGTCTGGTGAATTCTTATGCTGACGAAAGATCTTTCCAAGATCCGTAACATTGGCATCGCGGCCCACATCGACGCCGGCAAGACGACGACCTCCGAGCGAATCCTGTTCTTCACGGGCGTGAACTACAAGATCGGTGAGGTTCACGACGGCGCTGCGACGATGGACTGGATGGCTCAGGAGCGTGAGCGCGGCATCACGATCACCTCGGCGGCCATCACCTGCCAGTGGAAGGATTGCTACATCAACCTGATTGACACTCCCGGCCACGTAGATTTTACCGTTGAAGTCGAGCGCTCCCTGCGCGTCCTTGACGGAGCCGTGTCCGTGTTCTGCGCCGTCGGCGGCGTCGAGCCGCAGTCCGAGACGGTGTGGCGTCAGGCTGACAAGTACAAGGTTCCCCGCGTCGCCTTCATCAACAAGATGGACCGCGTCGGCGCGAACTTCCTGAACGTCGTCGAGCAGATCCACGACCGCCTTGGCGCCCGCGCCGTGCCGGTCGTTCTGCCCATCGGAGCCGAAGAGTCGTTCCAGGGCATCGTCGACCTGATCCAGATGAAGGAAGTCGTTTACCTCGACGAGACGGGCGCGCATCCCGAGCTTCGCGACGTTCCCGCCGACATGGCCGAGGAAGCGAAGATGTACCGCGATCACCTGATCGAGCAGCTCGGCGACGTCGATGACGAGATCATGACGCTGGTCCTTGAGGACAAGGAGCCCACGGTCGAGCAGATCAAGGCGGCCATCCGCCGTCAGACGATCGCGCTCAACTTCGTTCCCTGCTTCTGCGGCAGCGCTTTCAAGAACAAGGGCATCCAGCCCCTGCTTGACGCCGTTGTGGATTACCTGCCCAGCCCGCTTGACGTTCCCGCGGTCGAAGGCACGTCGCCCGACGACGAGACGAAGACCGTCGAGCGTCATGCCAGTCTCGACGAGCCCGTTTCGGCTCTGGCGTTCAAGATCGCCGTCGATCCGTTCGTCGGCCGCCTGACGTTCTGCCGCATCTACTCCGGTATGCTCCGCGCCGGCGACACGCTGTACAACCCCTCCAGCCGCAAGCGCGAGCGCATCGGCCGCATCCTTCTGATGCACTCCAACAAGCGCATCGACATCGAGGACGCCAGCGCCGGCATGATCGTGGCGCTGCCCAGCCTCAAGAACACCCGCACGGGCGACACGCTCTGCGACGAGAACAACCCCGTCGTGCTCGAGAGCCTGACCTTCCCCGCGCCGGTCATCACGCTGGCCGTTGAGCCTGCCACGACCGACGACAAGGCCAAGCTGGCCAAGGGCCTGATCGCCCTGGCCGACGAGGATCCCACGTTCGTCGTCAAGGACAACGAGGAGACCGGTCAGACCACCATCTCCGGCATGGGCGAGCTTCACCTCGACATCATCGTCGATCGTCTGCGCCGCGAGTTCGGCGTGCACGTCAACGTCGGCGCGCCTCAGGTCGCCTACCGCGAAGCCATTCTCAACAGAGTGGAGCGCGTGCAGGGCAAGTTCGTCCGCCAGAGCGGCGGTCACGGACAGTACGGCGACTGCGTCATCAACATGGAGCCGCTTCCCGATGGTCAGGAAGGCTTCGTGTTCGAGGACGACATCGTCGGCGGCGTGATCCCGCGCGAGTTCATCCCCGCCTGCCAGAAGGGCTTCGAAGAGGCCATGGGCAGCGGCGTGCTCGGCGGCTTCCCCGTCATCGGCGTGAAGGTCGAACTGGTCTACGGAAGCTACCACGAAGTCGACTCCTCGGAAATGGCGTTCAAGATCGCCGCTTCGATGGCTTTCAAGGAGGCCATGAAGAAGGCCAGCCCCACGCTGATGGAGCCGATCATGTCGGTCGAAGTCGTGACCCCCGAGGATTACGTCGGCGACGTCATGGGCGACCTTTCCTCGCGCCGCGGCCGCGTGGACGGCATGGAAATGCGTGCCAACGCCCGCGCCATCAAGGCCTTCGTGCCGCTCGGCGAGATGTTCGGTTACGCCACCGACCTGAGAAGCAAGACTTCCGGCCGTGCGAACTACACGATGCAGTTTGACCACTACGAGCCCGTTCCCAGAAACGTTGCCGATACGATCCTCGGCAATACGGACGGCAAGAAATAAGACTTCATAGGAACAACCTAGGGAGGAAAATAAAATGGCAAAAGAGAAATTTGAACGCAGCAAGCCCCATCTTAATATCGGCACGATCGGCCACATCGATCACGGCAAGACCACGCTGACGGCGGCCATCAGCCACGTGCTGAGCAAGTCCGGCTACGCCGAGGAGACCAAGTTCGACCAGATCGACAAGGCCCCCGAAGAGAAAGAGCGCGGCATCACCATCAACATCGCCCACATCGAGTACACCACCGACAAGCGCCACTACGCGCACATCGACTGCCCCGGCCACGCCGACTACATCAAGAACATGATCACCGGCGCAGCGCAGATGGACGGCGCCATCCTCGTCGTCGCTGCCACCGACGGCCCCATGCCCCAGACCCGCGAGCACGTCCTGCTTGCCCGCCAGGTCAACGTCCCCGCGCTGATCGTGTTCATGAACAAGATCGACCTCGTCGACGACGAAGAACTGTGCGACCTCGTCGAGATGGAAGTCCGCGAACTCCTCAGCAAGTACGGCTTCCCCGGCGACGACATCCCCATCATCCGCGGCAGCGCCCTCAAGGCCCTCGAAGCCGAAGACGTCTCCCGCGAAGGCGAGTGGAGCAAGTCCATTTGGGAACTCCTTGACGCGTGCGACAGCTACTTCCCCGAGCCCGCCCGCGAAATGGACAAACCCTTCCTGATGCCCATCGAAGACGTGTTCACCATCACCGGCCGCGGCACCGTCGTGACCGGCCGCGTCGAGCGCGGCGTCATCCATCCCGGCGACGAAGCCGAGATCGTCGGCATCAAGGACACCCGCAAAGTCGTCATCACCAGCCTTGAAATGTTCCGCAAGATGCTGGACGACGCCGAAGCCGGCGACAACGTCGGCGCGCTGCTCCGCGGCATCGACAAGAACGAAGTCGAGCGCGGCCAGGTCCTTGCGAAGCCCGGTTCGATCAAGCCGCACAAGAAGTTCAAGGCCGAGGTTTACGTCCTGAAGAAGGAAGAAGGCGGCCGCCACACCCCGTTCTTCAACGGCTACAAGCCCCAGTTCTACATCCGCACCACCGACGTGACCGGCTCCATCAAACTGCCCGAAGGCGTCGAGATGGTCATGCCCGGCGACAACAGCACCTTTGAAGTCGACCTGATCGCGCCCGTCGCCATGAACGAGCAGCTCCGCTTCGCCATCCGCGAGGGCGGCCACACCGTCGGCGCCGGCGTCGTTTCCGAGATCCTTGACTAAGCGGAGGAATCAACGTGTCTAAAAAGATCAGAATCCGCCTCAAGGCGTTTGACCATCGTGTGCTTGATACTTCGGCGTCTCAGATCGCCGAGACAGCGAAGCGCAGCGGCGCGACCGTTGCCGGTCCTATCCCGCTGCCCACTGAGATCAACAAGTTCTGCATCCTTACCTCGCCCCACGTCAACAAGGACGCCCGCGAGCATTATGAGATGAGAACGCACAAGCGTCTGATCGACATCGTCAATCCGACGCAGAAAACGATGGAAGCATTGATGCAGCTTAATCTTCCCTCTGGTGTTGACATCCAGATCAAGCTCTAAACGAGCGGGAAGCTCTTAAAGCCATAAAAGCTGAATCTCCCCCGCGGGGGAGCTCTGAGCAAAGGAGAGTGTATTGTAATATGAGTCTTGGTATTCTTGGACAGAAGCTGGGCATGACCCGCATCTTCAATGAGGCCGGTCAGTCTGTCCCGGTGACTGTCGTTGCCGCTGGTCCCTGCCCCGTGGTTGAAGTCCGCACCCCTGAGAAGAACGGTTACAGCGCCGTTCTGCTGGGATTCGGCGAGCGCAAGGCCCACAAGGTCACGAAGCCCATGAAGGGTCAGTTCGAGCGCGCCGGCGTGGCTCCCTGCCGCTGGCTTCGCGAGTTCCGCATCGACAACGCCGCCGACTACAAGGTCGGTTCGACGATCGACGTGACGGTCTTTGCCGAAGGCGAAGCCGTGAGCGTGACCGGCACCAGCAAGGGTAAGGGATTCGCGGGCGTCATGAAGCGCTACAACTTCGGCGGCCTCCAGGCCACCCACGGCGTGTCCGTTTCGCACCGTAAGCCCGCTTCCAGCGGCGCCAGCAGCTATCCCAGCCACGTCTTCAAGGGCAAAACGATGCCCGGACAGATGGGCAACGAGCGCGTGACCATTAAAAATCTGACCGTCGTCGCAGTTGACAAGGAGAACAACCTCCTTCTCATCAAGGGTGCGGTTCCCGGCGCCAAAAACGGTCTCGTCCTGGTTCGTAAGCAGGGCTAGACTGAAGGAGGATCAACGAAATGCCTGTTATCAAGATGCTGAATATCAGCGGAGAAGTTGTCGGGGAGAAGACCCTCTCTGACGAAGTCTTCGGCGCTCCTGTTCATGTCTCTGCGATGCACCAGGTCGTCGTCGCCCAGCTGGCCAACGCCAGACAGGGAACGGCCAGTGCGAAGATGCGCGGAGAGGTGCGCGGCGGCGGCAAAAAACCCTGGAAGCAGAAGCACACCGGCCGTGCCCGCGCGGGCAGCAGCCGTTCGCCTCTGTGGGTCGGCGGCGGTGTCGTTCATGGCCCCAAGCCCCGCTCGTACTTCCTGAAAGTCAATAAGAAAGTTCGCGCTCTGGCCATGCGCAGCGCTCTTTCCATGAGAGTCCTTGAGCAGTCGCTCTGCGGCGTTGAGAACTTCGGTCTGGAAGCGCCTTCGACGAAGAAGATGAAAGCCTTCATCGACACGCTGAACGCCAAGAAGGTCCTCTTCCTGCTCGACGCCAGAGACGAAAACGTCGTCAAATCCGCCAGCAACATCCCCGGTGCGAAGGTTTTGCACGTTGACAGCATCAACGTTCTTGATCTGGTTCATCACGATCACGTGGTGGCGACGCCCGCGGTGCTTCAGAAACTTGAGGAGGTGTACGCCCGATGAATCTCGTTGCACATGACATCATCATTCGTCCTGTGGTGACTGAAAAGAGCAGCCGCATGATGGAACTGAACAAGTACACCTTTGAAGTTCATCCCATGGCGAACAAGATCGAGATCCGCAAGGCTGTCGAAGTGGTCTTCAAGGTGAAAGTGAAGAGCGTTCACACGATCAAGGTCCATTCCAAGCCCAAGCGCATGGGCGCCTTTCTTGGCAAAAGCCGCTCGTGGAAGAAAGCCATCATCACGCTGGCCGAGGGAGAACACATCCAGTTCTTCGAAGGCGCCGGCGCGTAGTGATTGGAGGAAATAGAAAATGGCAATCAAACAATTCAATCCCTACACCGCCAGCCGCCGTCATATGACGGTCCTCAGCCGTGACGAGATCACCAAGCAGAAGCCCGAGCGTTCGCTCCTTGCCGGCCGCAAGAAGAGAACCGGCGGCCGCAACAACTACGGCCGCAGAACGATGCGCTTCATCGGCGGCGGTCACGTTCGCCTGCTCCGCATCGTCGACTTCAAGCGCGACAAGATCGGCATCCCCGGCCGCGTCGCCGCGATCGAGTACGATCCCAACCGCAGCGCCCGCCTTGCGCTGATCTTCTACGTCGACGGCGAAAAGCGCTACATCATCTGCCCCGATCAGCTCCATGTCGGCGACACGATCATGGCCGGTCCCGAGGCCGATATCCGCCCCGGCAACGCCAAGAAGTTCAAGGACATGCCCGACGGCACGCTCGTTCACAACATCGAGCTCGAGCCCGGCCGCGGTGCGAAACTTGTCCGTTCCGCCGGTGTGAGCGCTCAGCTGATGGCCCGCGAAGGCAAGTTCGCTTTCGTGCGTATGCCCAGCGGCGAACTTCGCAAGTTCCTGCTCGAGTGCATGGCCACGATCGGCGTCGTCGGCAACGGCGAGCACGAGAACGTTTCCCTCGGCAAGGCCGGCAAGACCCGCTGGCTGGGCCGCAAGGGCCGTGTCCGCGCGATGATCCAGAATCCTGTCGATCACCCCATGGGCGGCGGCGAAGGCACGACCAAGTCGCACCATCACCCCTGCTCGCCTTGGGGCACCCCGGCGAAGGGTTATCGTACTCGTAAGCGCAAGCCCTCTGACAAGTTCATCGTCAGACGCCGCTATGCGAAGTAGTAGGGTAAGGGAGGACAAAAGAAATGGCACGTTCTGCTAAAAAAGGACCCTACGTCGAGGCGAGACTCCTCAAGAGGGTCGAGGAACTCAACGAAAGCGGCGCCAAGAAGGTTCTGAAGACCTGGTCGCGCGCTTCCATGATCGTTCCTCCGATGGTTGGACATACGATCGCGGTCCACAACGGCCGCACCCATGTTCCTGTTTACGTCAGCGAGAACATGATCGGACACAAGCTTGGAGAGTTCTCTCTGACCAGACGCTTTACCGGCCACGCCGGCCAGGAGCGCTCTGTTCCGACGGCTCCCAAGGCTGGTAAGTAAAGGGGGACATTGACGTGCAGGCTTATGCAGTTGCCAAGGCGGTTCGTATTTCGCCTTTCAAAGTTCGTCAGGTGCTGCCTCTGATTCGCGGCAAGAAAGTCGGAGATGCCATGATGGCTCTTCGCTACACCCCGAAGAAAGCGGCCCGCCTTGTTGAAAAAGTGCTCAAGAGCGCCGTCGCCAACGCCGAGTTCAACTACGGCATGGATGTCGAGAAGCTCAAAGTCGTCGAAGCCAAGGCCGACCAGGGCCCCAGCATGAAGCGCTTCCGTCCCGTTTCGATGGGCCGCGCTCACGCCTATGTTCACCGTACCAGTCACATCACTGTGACGGTTGCCGAGTAAGGAGGAATGACTGATGGGTCAGAAAGTTCATCCGATCGGTTACCGTATCGGTGTCATCCGCGACTGGGAGTCCAAGTGGTACGCCAGCGGCAAGAACTACGTGAAGAACCTTCACGAGGACATCAAGCTGCGCAGCTGGATCAAGAACCGCTGGAAGGGCGCGGGCATTTCCCGCGTTGAGATCGAGCGCGTCGGCAAGGTCGTGCGCTTTTCCATCTGGACCGCGCGTCCCGGCGTTGTGATCGGCAAAGCCGGCGCCGAGCTCGATAAGGTCAAGGCCGAGCTTCAGGCTCTGACCGGTTCGCGCGTCATGCTCAACGTTCAGGAGATCAAGAATCCCGACGTTGACGCGCAGCTCGTCGCCGAGGGCATCGCTTCCGCGCTGGAGAACCGCGTCAGCTTCCGCCGCGCGATGAAGCAGGCCATGTTCCGCACGATGAAAGCCGGCGGACTCGGCATCAAGATTTCGTGCTCCGGCCGTCTTGGCGGCGCCGAAATTGCCCGCACGGAGTGGTATAACGACGGCCGCCTGCCTCTTTCCACTCTGCGCGCCGATGTTGACTACAGCTGCGTCAAGGCAGTTACGATGTACGGTGCGATCGGCGTCAAGTGCTGGATCTACCGTGATGAAAAAGCTCTCAACACTGCGGCTCCCCGTCCTGTGCGCAGCAGAGCGAACAAGCGTGAAGGAGGCCGGGCCTAAATGTTGATGCCGAAGAGAACAAAGTACCGCAAGCCCCATCGCGAGTGCCTCAAGGGCGAAGCGAAGGGCGGTACTTACGTGGCTTTTGGTGAGTTTGGCATTCAGGCGCTTGAGTGCGCCTACATCACTGCCCGCCAGATCGAGGCCACCCGTGTTGCCATGAACCGTAAGATGCGCAAGGGCGGCAAGATGTGGATCCGCATCTTCCCCGATGTGCCTTACACGAAGAAGCCCCTTGAGACCCGAATGGGAAAAGGAAAGGGCGCTCCCGAGTTCTGGGTGTCGGCCGTCCGTAAGGGCAGAGTCATGTTCGAGCTTGGCGGGATCCCCCGCGAAGTCGCGGAAGAAGCATTCCGCACGGCTTCTCACAAGCTTCCTATCAAAGTGCGGCTTGTGACCCGCGACAGTTTGGATGGTGAATAGCAATGGACGCCAAGAGTCTGCGTGATTTGAGCGTTGAAGAGCTGATGAGCAAGCACGATCAGTTCAAGGAAGAGCTCTTCAACCTGCGCTTCCAGAACGCTGTTGGTCAGTTGAAGAACACCAGCAGGATCAAAGAGGTCAAGAAGACCATCGCGAGAGTCCTTACCATTGTTCACGAAAAGGAACAGGGACTGAACGCCGCGAAAGGAGGTAAGGCATAATGGAAGCGAAGACCCCTCACCGCAAGGTGAAAGTCGGCATCGTCGTCAGCGACAAGATGGAGAAGTCGATCTCCGTGAGAGTGACCAGACATGCCATGCACCCCGTTTACGGCAAACGCATCATCAAGTCCAAGAAGTTCCTCGTGCATGACGCTGAAAATGCCTGCCGCGTCGGCGACAAAGTTCAGTTTGCCGAAACACGTCCTCTCAGCAAGAACAAGTGCTGGACGCTTGTGAAGATCATTGAGAGAGCCCCCGTCCTGGGCGGATCTGTCGAGGAGGAAGCTTAACCGATGATTCAGCTCAATACAGTCCTTAATGTTGCTGACAACACTGGCGCCAAGCGCGTCAAGTGCATTCAGGTCCTGGGCGGCAGCCGCCGCCGTTTCGGTTCGCTGGGCGACGTGATCGTCTGCGCTGTGAAGGAAGCCATTCCCAACAGCAACGTTGCCAAGGGCAGCGTCGTCAAGGCCGTTATCGTTCGCGTCAAGAAGGAACGCCGCCGCATCGACGGTTCCTACGTTCGTTTTGACGACAACGCCGCGGTCCTCATCGACGGCAACGGCGATCCGAAGGGAACCCGTATCTTTGGCCCTGTCGCCCGTGAGCTCCGCGCGAAGAAGTACATGCGCATCATCTCGCTGGCGCCTGAAGTTGTGTAGGAGGCCTGCGTTATGAACAAAATGCGTTTGAAAAAAGGTGACCGCGTTCGCGTCATCTCTGGAAAGGATAAGGGCAAGGAAGGCAAGATCCTTGTCGCTTTCCCCGCGGAGAACAAGGTGATCGTCGAGGGCGTCAGCGTGGCTTCGCGTCACAGCAAGCCCACGCAGGCCAATCCACAGGGCGGCATCGTCAAGAAGGAGACGCCGATCTACGCCTCCAAGGTCATGCTCGTCTGCCCCAACACCGGCAAGCCCACCCGTATCGGTCATGCCTTCCTGGAAGACGGCCGCAAGGTTCGCGTGGCCAAAGTCTCCGGCGAAGTTGTCGATCTCGACAAGAAGTAATAGAGGAGGCAAACAATGACCTTACCCGTTCGTGTGCTTGAAAAATACAAGGCCGAAGTTGTGCCTGCCATGCAGTCGCAGTTCGGCTACAAGAACCCGATGATGATGCCCAAGATCGTCAAGGTCGTCATCAACATCGGCGTGGGCGATGCCAAAGCCGACAGCAAGTTCATCGACGCCGCTGTGGCCGAGCTTGCCACGATCAGCGGCCAGAAGCCGATGGTCAAGAAGGCCAAGAAGTCGATCGCGAACTTCAAACTTCGCGAGGGCACGCCCGTCGGTTGCTGCGTGACGCTGCGCGGCACGCGCATGTGGGAGTTCCTTGACCGCCTGATGAACCTTACGCTGGCGCGTATCAAGGACTTCCAGGGCGTTTCCCGCACCTCGTTCGACGGCCGCGGCAACTACAACCTTGGCCTCAAGGAACAGCTGATCTTCCCCGAGATCAACTACGATAAAGTCGTCAAGCTGCGCGGCATGAACATCACCATCGTCACGACCGCCGGAACCGACGAAGAAGCGTTCGTCATGCTTGAAAAACTCGGCATGCCCTTCGCTCACGCTGAATAGGAGGCGTGGAGATGGCGAGAAAAGCTATGAAGAACAAAGCGGCTCTGCCCCCGAAGTTCTCGACTCGTGGCTACAACAGATGCCCGCTCTGCGGCCGTATGCACGGCTACATGAGAGACTTTAACATGTGCCGCTGCTGCTTCCGCAACCTTGCCCGCGAAGGCAAGATTCCCGGAATTGTGAAGTCGAGCTGGTAGGAATACCAGCTCTAAGCTCTTAGAAAGGGGAACTTTCATGTACGTTAACGATCCGATTGCGGATATGCTCACGAGAATTCGCAACGCGAACATGGTCTATCATGAGAGCGTCGATATCCCGATCAGCAAGATGAAGCTGGGGATTGCGAAGATCCTGAAAAGTGAAGGTTACATCCGCAACTATAAGGTCCTCAACGACCCGAAGAAGCCTTCCGGCACCATCAAGGTCTTCCTCAACTACGGGCCGAACCGTGAACGCGTCGTTCAGGGCCTTCGCCGCATGAGCAAGCCCGGCCGCCGTATCTATGTCGGCAAAGACAAACTGCCCCGCGTCATGGGCGGTTTGGGAATTGCCATTGTTTCGACTTCTCAGGGCCTCAAGACCGACGCCGAAGCCCGCCTTCTTGGCCTGGGCGGAGAAGTCATCTGCTATGTCTGGTAAGGTGAGGGATTAACATGTCGAGATTAGGACGCAAACCCATCACTCTCCCCAAGGGAGCCAGCGTGGAGATCAAGGACGAGCAGATCGTTGTCAAGGGCAAGAACGGCGAGCTGTCGATGCCTCTGTCGAAGAACATCTCCGTCGAGGTCAAAGACGGTGTCGTCCATGTCAGCCGCGCTAACGAAGAGAAGGCCACCAAAGCCGCTCACGGCATGGTCCGCGCCATGATCAACAACATGGTCACGGGCGTGACCGAAGGCTTTACCAAGACCCTTGAGATCGAAGGCGTCGGTTACCGCGCCGCGATGAAGGGCAAGAACCTTGGCCTCAACCTTGGTTATTCGCATCCCATCGAAGTCGTTCCTCCCAAGGGGATCACGTTCGAGGTCGAGGGTGCGACCAAGATTTTCGTCAAAGGCGCCGATAAACAGGTCGTCGGTCAGATTTCGGCGATCATCCGCGGTTACCGCGGTCCTGAGCCTTATAAGGGCAAGGGTATCCGCTACCAGGGCGAGCATATTCTGCGCAAGGCCGGCAAGACGGCTGGCAAGTAAGACGAGGTGAGCCGAAATGATCAAGAATAAAAGCAGAAACAGCATGCGTCTCCTTCGTCACGAGCGTCTCCGCAAGAGCGTTTCCGGCACGGCGGAGAGACCGAGACTTGCGGTTTTCCGCAGCCTTAAGGAGATCTACGTTCAGGTGATCGACGACACCGTCGGCCACACGCTGCTCTCCGTTTCCACGCAGGAAAAGGCCGTTGCCGAAGGGCTTACGGGCGGTCATTGCACCGTCGCCGCTGCGAAGGCCGTGGGCAAGCTCGTCGCGGAGCGCGCGAAAGAAAAGGGTATCACCGAAGTCGTTTTCGACCGCGGTGGTCACGTGTATCACGGCCGCGTTCAGGCTGTCGCCGAAGCTGCCCGTGAAGCCGGCTTGAAGCTCTAAGGAGGAATTTCAATGACCGAAAAACAGTCTGCGAGCGGCGCCGAGCTGAACGAGCGCGTAATCTTCATCAACCGTGTCAGCAAGACGGTCAAGGGCGGTAAGAGATTCCGCTTCAGCATCCTTCTTGCTGTGGGCGATGGCAACGGCAACGTCGGCATCGGCATGGGCAAGGCCCGCGAAATTTCCGAAGCCGTCCGCAAGGGCATGGAAGACGCCAAGAAGGACATGCGCTACGTGAAGCGCAACGGCAACACGATCCCGCACCCTGTGCTGGGCCACTACGGCTCGGCCGCCGTGCTTCTCCGTCCGGCCGTTGACGGTACCGGCGTTATCGCCGGCAGCGTCGTGCGTGCCATCATGGAGCTCGGCGGGATCAAGGACGTTATGACCAAGGTGGTCGGACGCACGTCCAACCCCGTCAACGTCGCCCGTGCCACTCTGGCCGCTGTGGCTGCGCTGCGCACTCATGACGAGATCATGAACCTGCGCGGCAAGAAAAAGGAAAACGCTTAGGAGGTCGCGATCATGGCTAAACTTCGTATCGTCTGGAAGAAAAGCGACATCGGCCGTCCTGAGCGTCAGTCCCGCACCATCAAGGCGCTGGGATTCCATAAGCTGAATTCCGTGGTCGTCCACGAGGATACGCCCCAGATCCGCGGCATGGTCCGCGCTGTGGCTCACCTTGTCGAGTGCACGGAAGTTGACGAATAAGGGGGCATGAACCTATGAATCTGAGTGATCTGCGTCCGGCCGAAGGCTCCAAGCGCAAACCGAAGCGCGTTGGCTGCGGCATCGGCAGCGGCAACGGCAAGACCGCCGGCAGGGGCACCAAGGGTTACGGCTCACGCTCCGGCAGCAGCATCCGTCCCGGCTTTGAAGGCGGCCAGATGCCTCTGGTGCGCCGCACGCCCAAGCGCGGTTTCAACAACTACAACTTCGCGAAAGAGTATCAGATCGCCAATCTTGGCGACATCGCCGACATCTTTAACGACGGCGCTGTCGTGACGGTGAACGAGCTGTTCGCGTTCGGCCTGGTCCGCGACATGGATACGCCTGTCAAGATCCTTGGCAACGGCGAACTCTCCAAGCCGCTGACGATCAAGGCGAACAAGTTCAGCAAGTCGGCTGCCGAAAAGATCGCCGCCGCCGGCGGAACCGCCGAGGTGATCTAGCGTGGCTGATACCTTCCGCGACGTATTCAAACTTCCGGAGCTGAAAAGACGCATTCTCTTCACTCTGGGAATGTTGTTCGTCTTCCGTCTGGGAGCGCAGATTCCCGTGCCCGGCATCGACAAGGCCGCTATGGAGCAGCTTTTCACGGGCAACGGTGTGCTTGGCTTCCTGGATATGTTTGCCGGCGGCGCGCTGAGAAGGTTCAGTATTTTCTCGCTTGGCGTTGCTCCGTATATCAACGCGAGCATTGTGATGCAGCTGGCTGCGGTGATCTTCCCCACGCTGGCGCGTCTTCAGAAGGAAGGCCCCCAGGGGCAGAAGAAGATGACTCAGTACACGCGTTACGGCGCGATCTTCTTCGCCTTTGTGCAGGCGTTCGGCATGACGATGTGGCTTCGCCGCGCGGGAGTTCTGTCCGCTTCCGGCCTTGCCTTCGTCGTCGCGGTCGTCACGGCCGTGGCCGGTTCGGTCGCGGTGATGTGGCTGGGCGAGGAGATGACCGATCACGGTCTGGGCAACGGCATCTCGATGCTGATCTTCTCCGGTATCGTGGCGCGTTTCTTCCCCGCCGTCATTCAGACGTTCTCGATGGTCAGCTCGGGTGAGATCAACGTCGTCACCCTGCTTCTCGCGCTCGTCGTCATCGTTGCCGTGCTTGCAGGCGCGGTGCTCCTTGAAGAAGGTCAGCGCCGTCTGCCCGTGCAGTACGCCAAACGTGTCGTCGGCAACCGCGTCTACGGCGGACAGAGCAGCTTTATCCCGCTGCGCGTGAACATGGGCGGCGTCATGCCGATCATCTTCGCGTCGTCGCTGCTGATCTTCCCCTCGACGCTGCTGCGCTTCTTCAACGGCGACGTGGCCGCCCGCCTGGCGAATGCGTTCGCTCCCGGCAGCTGGCTCTACACCGTGCTGTACGTCATCCTTATCGTCTTCTTCGGCTTCTTCTACACGGCGATGGTCTTCAATCCGAGTGACATCGCCGACAGCATGAAGAAAAACGGCGGCTTCATCCTCGGCATCCGTCCCGGCAAGCCGACGAGCGACTACATCGAAAAGGTCGCTTCGCGCGTGACGCTGGTCGGTTCGCTGTTCCTGGTCGTCGTTGCCCTGATCCCCGATCTGCTGACCAACCTGTTCGGCATCACCAGCTTCTACTTCGGCGGTACCTCGGTGCTGATCGTCGTGGGCGTGGCGCTGGAGATCGTGCAGCAGGTCAACAGCCAGCTCCTGATGCGCAACTATGAGGGCGTCCTCAAGCGCGCCAAGGGCGGCCGCGGGCTGCTCCGCTTCTAAGGAGGCCTTTGCAGATGAGAATCATTCTTGTCGGACCTCCCGGTGCTGGCAAGGGCACTCAGGCTGAAAAGATCGTCGCGAAATACGATGTCGCCCACATTTCCACGGGCGACATCCTTCGCGCCAACGTCAAGGCGGGGACGGAGCTCGGCAAAAAAGCGAAGTCCTACATGGACGCCGGCGGACTTGTTCCCGATGACGTGATCGTCGGCATGATGCGCGGGCGCCTTGCCGAAGACGACTGCAAGAACGGCTTTATCCTCGACGGTTTCCCCCGCACGGTCCCTCAGGCGGAAGCGCTGACGGCGCTGCTTGCCGAGATGGGCCTGAAGCTCGACGGCGTGATCCTTCTCGATGTGGATGATGACACGGTGGTCGAACGTCTGTGCGGACGCCGCATGTGCAAAAAGTGCGGACGGATCTTCCACGTCAGCTTCAAGCCTTCGACGAAGGGCGACCTCTGCGACGTGTGCGGCGGCGAGCTCTATCAGAGAGACGACGACAAGGAGTCCGTCATTCGCCAGCGTCTGGCGGTGTATCACAGCCAGACTGCTCCTCTTGTCGATTACTACGGCAAGGCCGGTCTTCTGCTCAGGGTCCCCGGGGCTGAGGCCGGAGACAAGGTTTTAGGTCACATCGAAGCCATGCTCGGGAGACGTGCATGATCTCTCTCAAGTCTGCCGGCGACATTGAAAAAATGCGTCATGCCGGCGCGATCCTCGCAGAACTTCTGACGGATCTGAAGGATTTTGTCAGACCGGGGATCACGACCGCCGACATCGACCGTTACGCTGAAGACTTTATCAGGAAGAACGGGGCCACGCCCTCTGAAAAGGGGTACGTGGTTCCCGGGATCCCTGAGCCTTATCCGGCTTCGGTATGCACGTCGGTGAACGACGAAGTCGTCCACGGGATCCCGAGCGATTCTCGGGTCCTCGAAGAGGGCGACATCGTCAGCGTCGATGTGATGGCCTGTTATCAGGGCCTTCACGCGGACGCCTGCCGCACCTATGCGGTGGGGGCGATCTCGCCGCGGAGGCAGGCGCTGCTCGACGTCACTCAGGAAAGTCTTGATCGTGCGATCGCTCAGGTGAAAGCCGGAGCGACGCTCGGAGACATCGGGCACGCTGTGGAATCTTTCGTTAAACCCAAAGGCTACGGTATCGTGCGTGATTACGCAGGACACGGAATCGGACGCCATCCTCACGAAGCGCCGACGGTGCTCAACTTTGGCGACGCCGGCACGGGCGTGACGCTGCTGAAAGGCATGACCATCGCGATCGAACCGATGATCACGGCAGGCGGCGAAGGCCTGAAGGACGGGGATGACGGCTGGCTCGTTTCGACGGCCGACGGTTCCGACGCGGCTCATTTCGAGAAGACGGTGCTCGTCACTTCCGACGGCGCCGAGATCCTGACCCCCTGGCACTAGCCGGGCTCTGAGGAGGTTTGGAAGGTTCCATGGCAAACAAGGACGATGTGATCGAGGCCCACGGCGAAGTCGAAGAGCCTTTGCCCAACGCGATGTTCCGTGTCAGGCTGGAAACGGGACAGGTCATTCTGGCCCACGTCTCGGGCAAGATGAGGATGCATTTCATCCGTATCCTGCCCGGCGACAAGGTGCTGGTCGAGCTGTCGCCGTACGATCTGACGCGGGGGCGCATCACCTACCGCTATAAGTAGTCGATATGCCGCCGTCGCCGCGAGAAACGCGCGAGGCGGAGTGTCCATGAGGAGTGTGTACAAACTATGAAGGTTAGATCATCTGTTAAACCCATTTGTGAGTATTGCCGAGTGATCAAGCGCAATGGCGTCATCCGCGTCATCTGCAGCCGCGATCCTCGTCATAAACAGCGTCAGGGAGCTAGGAGGTAACTGGTATGGCTCGAATTGCAGGAGTTGATCTTCCCCGCGACAAGCGCGTCGAGATCGGCCTTACGTACATCTACGGCATCGGTCTGAGCACGGCGCGTGAGATCCTGAAGAAGACGGGCGTCAATCCCGACACCCGCGTCAAGGATCTTACCGAAGAAGAAGCCCAGCTGCTTCGTACGGAAGTTTTGAACAATCACAAGGTGGAGGGTGACCTTCGCCGTGAAGTGTCCATGAACATCAAGCGTCTCATGGACATCGGCTGCTATCGCGGCATCCGTCACCGCCTTGGCCTGCCCTGCCGCGGCCAGCGCACCAAGACGAACGCGCGCACGCTGAAGAACCGCAAAGGACGTTCTCGTCCCGTCGCCGGCAAGAAGACCGCATAACCAAGGGAGGTAACGTTCAGTGGCTACTCGCTCAACGCGTAAAAAGGAAAAGAAGAATATCAGCTACGGTGTGGCTCATATCTTCTCGACGTTCAACAACACCATCATCAGCATCACCGATAAAGGCGGCGCGCTGCTGTCCTGGGCTTCCGGCGGCAACGTCGGTTTCAAGGGCGCTCGCAAGTCCACGCCTTTTGCCGCGCAGGTGGCTTCTCAGCAGGCTGCCAAGACGGCTCAGGATCACGGCCTTCGTGAAGTCGACGTGGTCGTCAAGGGCCCCGGCCCCGGCCGTGAGTCCGCGATCCGCGCGCTTCAGGCGGTCGGTCTGCAGGTCAATTCCATCAAGGACGAGACCCCGATCCCTCACAACGGCTGCCGTCCTCCCAAAAGACGCCGCGTCTAGTAAGCGCATTTTGTTGTTAAAGCTGCGTAGAATCCGTCGTAGCCCCCGCGGGCTATGGAGTTATAGGAAAGGTGTGGGGATCTTTGGAGATTATGCGGCCTGAGATTCAAGTTGAAGAGAGGTCGAATACTGCCGCACGGCTGGTGGTCGGTCCTCTCGAACGCGGTTACGGTCAGACGATAGGGAACGCTCTTCGCCGTGTGCTGCTTTCGTCGATTCCCGGCGCAGCAATCAGCGCGGTTCGCGTTGAAGGTGCGGCGCATGAGTTCACGACGATCCCCGGCATGAAGGAAGACGTTATCGAGCTGCTGCTGAATCTCAAGCACGTGCCTGTCCGCTCCCATAGCGCCGAATACCGCACGCTGAAGCTGGATTTCGACGGCGGCGGCATCGTTACGGCGGCTGATTTTCAGAAAGACAGCGAGATCGAGTTTGTAGACGAGAACGCGTACATCTGCACGATGGCAGAAGGCCATCCGCTTTCGCTCGAAGTGTATATCGAGCAGGGCGTGGGCTACGCCACGTCAGACAGACCGCGTCCGAGCTACTTGCCCGTCGATGCGCTGATGATCGACGCTATCTACTCGCCCGTGCTCCGCGTCAAGTACGAGGTGCAGGCGGCGCGCGTCGGTCAGACGACAGACTATGAAAAGATCGTGATGAACATCGCCACCAACGGCGTGGTCGCGCCTGATGTGGCTGTCGGCGAGGCGGCCAAGCTGCTTCGCGAGTATTTCGACATCGTCGTTCAGGAGATGCGCAAGCTGAATCCTGAGGAAAAGGGCCTGATCGATCCCGTCGAGGGCGGCAACACGCCCGGCGGCGGCGAGGCCGGCGGCGATCCGAACCCGATCACGTCGAAGGGCGTGCGGGAACTGGAGCTTTCCATCAGAAGCGAGAACTGCCTGCTTCGCGGCGGCATTCACACGATCGGCGATCTTCTCAGCCGCAGCAAGGATGACTTGCTGAAGATCCGCAATCTCGGCAAGATTTCTCTTCGCGAGATCGAGGAAAAGCTGGACAAGCTGGGGCTTCACCTCAGCGACGAAAAGGCCAGCGCTGATAACACTAAGGAGGACTAAGTCCCTATGAGACATGGATTTTCCAACAGGAAGCTGGGCCGGCACAGCAGCCACAGAAAAGCGATGCTGGCCAACATGGTGGCCAGCCTGATCCTTGAAGGCAGCATCGAGACCACCGTGACGCGCGCGAAGGAAGTGCGCCGCGTTGCCGAGCGCATCATCACCCGCGCCAAGGGCGGCACGCTCAACGACCGCCGTATCGTCATTTCGCGCATGAACCACAAGGAAGCCGTCATCAAGCTGTTTGATGAAGTGGCGCCTCGTTTTAAGGAGCGTCCGGGCGGATACACCCGTATCGTCCGCACCCGCACGCGTCTTGGCGACGCTTCGCCGATGGCGGTCATCGCGCTGGTTGACTAGTCGCGCGAATGGAACAATCAAATATGCTCTCCCTGAGGGGTGTTGGCTATTCTTACTCCGACACGGGGAGGCCCGCGCTTGAAAACGTGAGTTTCGAGGCGCGGCAGGGCGAGTGGATCGCCCTGGTCGGCAGCAATGGCTCTGGGAAGTCCACGCTGGCCAAACACCTTAACGCCCTGCTCGTTCCGATGCAGGGCGCTTGTTTTATCTCGGGCCTGGACACGCGCGACGAAAAAGAGCTGTGGAACGTCCGCAGGACGGTGTCGATGGTCTTTCAGAATCCTGAAAATCAGATCGTCTCGACGGTCGTGGAGGACGACGTGGCCTTTGGCCCGGAAAATCTCGGCCTCTCGCCGGAGGAGATCCGGGCCCGCGTCGATAAGGCGCTGGCCACGGCCGGGCTGACAGCTCAGGCCGAGCGGGCGGTGTACACGCTCTCCGGCGGGCAGAAGCAGCGTCTGGCGATCGCCGGCGCGTTGG